>NZ_WIWH01000005.1:0-154590 GCF_009600035.1 Pseudomonas sp. FSL R10-2964
CAAGCCCGGCTCCCACAACCCCAGGGCCATCTCTCCCTGTGGGAGCGGGCTTGCTCGCGATGCAGGCAACACGGTGCATCTGGCAAACCGCAATGCCCCCATCGCGGCCAAGCCCAGCTCCCACAACCCCAGGGCCATCTCTTCCTGTGGGAGCGGGCTTGCTCGCGATGCAGGCAACGCGCTGCATCTGGCAAACCGCAGTGATCCCATCGCGGCCAAGCCCGGCTCCCACAACCCCGGCTCCCGCACGGTAGTCGCACTACCAGCCCCTGGCCCTATCGATAGTCCCCGCTGGCCCCATTCGCTGGTCACGGATATGCAGTACTACTGCTGACCACCAAAGCACTTGGCGTCGTCCTGAAAACAAAACGTTAAGGATGGGAAACTCTCACTATGTTTTACGCAAAGTATCCGTTAGCCGTCAGCCTTGCCGCCTTCGCTTTTACCCAGCATGCGCTGGCAGCCGACACGTCCGCTGCCCCCGAATGTGCCCAGTATGAAAAGCTGCTGACCCGCGCCGAACTGGCCTTCAAGAACGTGCCCATTTGCGCGCGGATCAAGCCGGACCTGTGGGGGCTGCGCAAGGAGCTGGCCGAGCATGGCATCGGTTTTACCGCCACCTCGTATAACGGTTACACCTATGACGTATTGGGCAACAACGCGAAAAAGCAGGTGTATAACGGCCAGAACCCCAGCTACAACACGTCGCTCAACCTGTACCTGACTTACGATCTGACCCGCATCGGTTTTGCCAATGACGCGCAGCTGACACTGGCCGGCAACTGGGTGGACTCGACCTACACCCCGGCCAACCCGCGGGTCAAAACCGTCTCGGTATTTGCCATCAACCAGTCCTTTTTCAATCACCAGCTGGAACTGGAATACGGCTTCATACCCGGCGTGCGCCTGTTCTATGGCATGGCGCTGGGGGGCAGTGCCTCGACCGCCGCCCTGGGGCCAAGCAGCGTGGTGCCATTTCAGGTCGGCATGTCGGCTACCGAGCCGACCCCAACCGTCAACGTGATCGTGCGTGACCCGTCGCTGCGCTTCTACAACAGCACCGCCCTGACCCGCAGCGTCAGCCCCGAAGGCATCCAGAAGGATGTCGACCTCAACCCCAGCGGATTGCGCCTCAAGGTGCCGGATGCCCGCGCCATGCTGATCAATGAGTTCGGCTACAAGCAGGCACCGTCGGCCAGCTCCAACGCCATGTGGCTGCGCGCAGGGGCCATGTACAACACCAGCCATTACACCGAGTTCACCACCGGTGAAAAGTCGGACAACAACTACGGCGTATACCTGGCCGAGACGGTGCAGGTGACCAAGCCCTACGGCGATGCCCGCGGCTGGTATCTGGACAGCAAACTCGATTACTCGCCTGACTCGGTCAACGCCATCAACAAGGCATTCCAGGTCAGTGCCTTCAATGTCGGCCCGTTCGCCAGCCGCCCTGCCGACATGGCCGCCGTGGGCCTGACCAAGAGCTACTACAGCAAGGATCTGCGCGACGTGACCAGGAGCTATGGCATGGAAGCGGCGCCCTACACCCTGGCGGTAACCGCTTCCTATGCGGCCCGCCTGATCCCCGGCGTGTATTTGATCAGCGGTCTGACCTACACCAAGAACCCGGTATTCACGCCGATCCATTCCGATGCCCTGTTGCTCCAGGAATCGCTGAACTTCCTGTTTTAAAGCGCCAGCCCCCAGCCGTATATACCCGTCACCTGGTCCTTTGCAGCGCAGGCCCAGGTGCTAATGCGAGGTCGTAGAACATGAGCGATGAACGTTATCAACTGTCCACCGGCGACTATCTGGCGCTGGACGCCACAGCCATGGTCGCGGCGGTCAAAACCGGCGAACTGACCCCCCGGATGCTGCTCAGCGCCGCCCAGGCGCGCTGCGATGCGGTAAACCCGCTGGTCAATGCGGTCAACATGCGCCACGACGAGCATGCCAATAGCGTGCTCAGGGCCCGTCACCACGCCGGCAGCGAGCTGCTGGGAGCATTGGCCGGGGTGCCGATGCTGCTCAAGGACTTGAACACTTACCTGACTGGCACCCTGACCACCAACGGCTCAAGAATGCTGGCCGACACGCCGCCGGCAACGCGCAACAGCACCATCGTGCAGCGCTACGAGGCCGCCGGGATGCTGATCTTCGGCAAGACCACCAGTCCCGAGTACGGCCTGACCACCACCACCGAATCCTCACTGTGGGGCCAGACGCGCAATCCGTGGAGTCTGGCCCACAGCGCAGGCGGCTCATCCGGCGGTGCGGCGGCAGCCGTGGCCGCAGGCATCGTGCCCGTGGCCCACGCCACCGACGGCGGCGGCTCGATTCGCATCCCGGCGTCGTATTGCGGCCTGTTTGGCCTCAAGCCCACGCGCTATCGCACCCCTCAGGGCCCGGACACCTTCGAAGGCTGGTTCGGTGCCAGTTGCGGTCATGTGGTATCACGCAGCGTGCGCGACTCGGCACTGTTGCTGGACGTCAGCCACGGTCATGAAAAAGGCAGTCCCTACTGGCTCGCGCCACAGGCCATAAGCTACAGCGAGGCAGTGCGGCGCAGCCCCGGTTCGTTGCGCATCGGCGTGGTCGATCAGGCCATGACCGGCCTGGAACTGGACGCCGATATCCGCAGCGTTTTGAACACTACTGTTGATCTGCTGTTGGGTCTCGGACATCGGGTAGACCCCGTGACCCTGCCCGTCGACCCGCAGCAGGTATACGGCGCTCACGGCGCCGTGGGTGCAGCCGCACTGCTGGCCGCCGTGCGTGACCGCGAAACCGTCCTCGGCCGCCCGTTGCACGCTGACGAGCTGGAGCCCGTCAGCCGTTATCTGGTCAACAATGCCACTTCGGCCACCGCCGAAAACCTGTACCGTGCCCGACGCAGTTTCGAATTGATCGGCAGTCGCATGGAACACCTGTTCGACGACTATGACCTGCTGCTCAGTCCGGTCACCTCGCAGATCACTCCCGAATTGAAAGTGGCCAGTCTGGATCAGGATTACCCGCACTACATCCAGGGCATCATCGGCAGCATCGGCTACAGCGTACTGGCCAATGTCAGTGGCCAGCCGTCCATGTCGGTGCCGCTGGGCACCAGCAGCAGCGGCTTGCCCATCGGCATGATGTTCAGTGCAGGCTGGTGCCGCGAAGACCTGTTGTTCCAATTGGCCGGGCAACTCGAACAGGCAAGCCCCTGGGCTGATCGACGCGCACCGCTGTAAGCCACTCAACCGATGAACACTGCTCGATGGGATTGAAATGATGAATAACCAAATCTCCGGATTTCGCCGTCATTACACCTTGTTTGTGTTGTTCCTGATTTCGGCGGTCAGCCTGATCGACCGTCAGGTCATGGGCGTTGTGATTGAACCGATCAAGGCCGAATTTCACGTTTCCGATACCCAGATCGGCCTGCTTACAGGTCTGGCCTTTGCTCTGGTCTACTGCCTGTTTGCGATCCCGTTGGGGCGCTTTGCCGACCGTGGCCATCGGCGCAACCTGATCGGCTGGTGCTGTGCGTTCTGGAGCGTGATGGCCATGCTTTGCGGCTTTGCCAGTAACTTCTGGACCCTGGCCCTGGCACGCATCGGCGTGGCAGTGGGCGAGTCGGGCAGCGGCGCAGCATCGATGTCGATGATCGCCGACCTCTACCCGCCCCATCAGCGCTCCAAGGCCATCAGCGTATTCATGCTCGGAGCGCCCATCGGCGCCTTGCTGGGCATGAGCCTGGGCGCCTATATCGCGTACTACCACGGCTGGCGCGAAGCCTTTATCTGGATGGCGCTGCCTGGTATCGCTGCCGCTGTATTGCTGCGGTTTACGGCTGCCGAACCATTGCGCGGCTTATGGGAGAAAGCCCGTGAGTCGCGCCCAGCCGTGCCCCATGAAAGCGTGATGCAAGTGATGCGCGTGGCCTGGGCGTCGAAAACCTTTGTACGTATTGCCCTGGCCGGGGCGCTGCTGGCGTTTGCCAGTTATGCGTTCAGTATCTGGAGCACTGCATTTCTGGTACGCAGCCACGGGCTGACGCTCAAGGACGCAGGCATCATCATGGGCCTGGCAGCCGGGCCGGGGGCCATTATCGGCTCTCTGTCCAGCGGCTGGTTGAGCGCCTGTCTGGCCCAACGCGACAGCCGCTGGCAATTGGGCGTGCCGATCGTCGGGGCACTGCTGGCCTTGCCGATGTCGATTGCCTTCGCGCTGTACCCGGCCGGTCATCCCTGGACGCTGGGTGCGCTGCAAGTGCCCCAGGCAACGGTGTTCATGTTTGGCATGTCGGTGTTCGGCATGTGGTGGATGGCACCGAGCTACACCGCCATTGCCCAACTGGTGGCGCCTGAGCGCCGCGCAACCATGATCGCCCTCTACAACTTCGGGATCATGGCCATCGGTGCAGGTTTCGGCCCATTGGCCGTGGGTGTGCTGAGTGATCACCTGACCCCGCTAATGGGCATCAATGCCCTGCGCTGGTCGCTGGTCATCTGTTCCGGGGGTTATCTGCTGGCGAGCGGGTTGTTGATCAGCGTATTGCGGCCGTACGGGATCGCAGCCGGTCTTGCCAATGTACTGCCGGTGTTGCCGACGGCCAAAATGCGCACGGCCTGACAATCACTATGGGGGCCGGCTTTGCTCCGCAGCCTGTATCGCGGACAGCCCGCTCTCCAGAGGGTTGCAGCCAATCACTTGACCCGGACGAAACCGGACTCCACACCGAACACTTCAAGCCCATCCACAGTGGACTGGCCTATGGTGATGGCTCGACGCTCAACCGGGGCGTCCAGCCCGTCGCGATACTCGACAGACAGGGTATCACCGTCCCTCTCGACGGCTTCGTGGGGGATGATGAAACTGTTGTCGTTGCGGTAGGTAACGATGGTCATCCGGGCGCTCATACCCAGCCTCACACGCTTGAAATCACCACCGGAAGGCTGGTTAACCGTAATGGTGAGCGGAAACCTTGCTGCACTGCCCTCATTTTGATCCTGTACGGCCAGTTGACTGATAGAACTGATATAGCCACTCAGGGCTGCCGAAAAACCCTCTCCGGTAATCCTGACTTCCTGATTAAGAGAAAACTTGCTGACGTCGGACTCCGATACCTGGGTGATGACCTTGAGCCCGCTCATATTGGCCAGTTTGATCATCTGCTGGCCCATGCTGAAAAGCGCACCTTTGTGCAACGTCACGGCATCACCACCTGTTGACTGCGGGCCTCCCAGTGACAACACAACACCCGAGTACGGCGCGTAGAGCGTCTTGTGCGCCAGCAATGCGTTCAGTTGTTTATGGATGACACTGGCGTTGCGCAGCTCCATCTCGGCAATGGTTCTGGCCTCCCCCCTGCCGGTTGCCAGCACAGTGTCGAGTTCGGAAGTAGCTGCCGCCAGCTCCAGCGCTTGCAGGTCACGCTGTTGCTTCAAGCTGTCGCGCTCATTACGGGGAACAATGCCTTTTTGATATAACGCCTCGACTTGCGAAAGCTCCAGTTCAAGGTTTTGCATGGCCAGCTCGGCCACCCTGAGTGACCGCTTTGCCCGCACCACCTGCGGATCGTTGGTCCAGGTTCTGAACGTTTCGACTACCTGCTGCTGCTTCAACTTGTTCGCCAGCGCATCCCTGACCTTGATTTCAAGCAACGCCGTATCGAAAGAAAGAAGGACCTGCCCCTCTTCGACCGACATGCCGGGGCTTAACTCATGGGCCATCAAAACCCCTTCAAAAGGGGCATTGAGTACGCTGGTTTCAACCGGTTCTACCCTGCCCACCAGGCCGATTTCATGTTCCAGCTTCTGCCTGCTGACGGCGACCCAAACCTCTGTGTCTTCAGGGACTGAGGAAGTGAACAGGGTCCACCCTGAGGCGAGCAGCAGGACAAGGATAAGGACGCTGAACGGTTTAGAAATCCTCAAGAGAAATCTCCCAGTTTTCCAGCAGCACGCCCAGCAGTACATCGCGTCGGGCCCTGGCATCCAGGTATGAAATCCTCGCATTCAGATTCGCCTCCTCTGCCGCTCGCAGGTCTGACTCGAAGCTGATGATCTGGAAGTTGCTCGAGCGCCCGACATTCAATTTGTCGGTCTCGATGGCCAGTTTGCGGCGGGACAGGTCCGTGAGCCGCTGCGAGATTTCAAGCTGGCGCCACTGGGTTTTCAACCCCCGCACCGAGTCGGTTACCTGGCGTTCAAGATCCATGCGTGCCTCTTGCTGGATCAGTGCTTGCTGCTCTACCTGGGTTCGCGCATGTACTTTGCCTTGTCGCAGGGCCATATCTGCGATGGGGATTTCCAGCTTCAGGCCGGTATAGCTGTCCCAGGATCTGCCACCACCCCGGGTACCCTGTTCGCGTAACTGATTGACCCCTGCCACCCACGACAGATCCCAAAGAGCCTGATCTTGTGCAACCAGCAGATTGATTGAGGCCACTTCACTCTGCAGCAACGTCGCCAAAAACTGAGGCTGGTTTCTCTGCGCCAGTTCAAGCGCCGCGGTCCGATCGACTTCAGGTCGGGTGACCTCCAGGGTTCCGGAGGCATGGATGCTCGTCGACAGGTCGAGGGCCAATAGCTTGAGCAGCGATAAGCGGCTGCTTTCCAGCTGATTGCCGGCCTCTTCGAGCGCCAGTTGCTGAGACGCTATATCCGCTTCAATCTGGACCGTTTCAAACTCGGCCACACGCCCCGAGGCAATCAGCAATCTATTGACCTCCAGCAACGAAACGGCCCGCGCCAAAGCCTTGCTGGCGAGGGCTACCTGGCTCTGCGATTTGAGCAGGCCGTGATAGGCCGAGATGATGTCGTAGAGGGTCTGCGACACGCTGGCCTTGGCAGTCAGCCGGTTGATCTGCCCTGTCAATCTGGCCAGGCGCAGAGGCGCAGTCGTGACATCTTTGCCCGCGCCCCGGAGCAGCGGTTGAATGACCGTCAGCTCCATACCCTCACTTTGCAGCTCCCCCGTATTCTTTGAAGCATTGAGCTGTTGCTTCCAGCCGAGTTCCAGGCGGGTTCCATACTCGCCCAGCACACTGACGCTGGGCTTGGCTTCACTGGCCCGCCCCCGGTCTGCACTGCCTCTGGAAAGCATATGGGTTGCGCTCAACTTGAGTTGCGGGTTGAATCTGTCTTGCGCCACGCGCAGGTCGAACCTCTCGCGCAAGCGTTGAAGCTTGAGGCTGCGAATGCTGTAGTTACTGCGCATACCCAGTGCAACGGCTTCGGCCAGCGACAGGTTGATAACGTGCTCGCTCAACAGCGCCGTGTTTTGGTCCGGCAAGCCTGGTTGTGCAACCGCCAGCGCGGACTGCAGCAACACGCCATATGCCGCGCCCATAAACCCTGCGCGTCTAATAATCACGAAGGGCCTCCACGGGGGGCAGGCGAGAGGCTGCGATGGCCGGTTTCAAACCAAAGAACACACCCACTGCAACGGTGCTGATCACGCCCAGGGGGATAGCATTTGCGGCTATGTCGAATGCCCAGCCCGACACCCGGGCATAGACATAAGCCAGCACCATCCCCAAGCCTGCCCCCAATACAGCACCGGTAGTGCTGAGCACCACCGCCTCAATCAGGAACAGATTGCGGATGTCATGGCGACGGGCGCCAATAGCCATGCGCAGTCCGATTTCGATGCGGCGTTCATAAACGTTCATGTACATGATGTTCATCACCGCCACACCGCCTCCCACCAGCGTGATCCCGCCCAGGGCCATCAAAAGGTAATGGAACGTGCGACTCTGGCGGTTCATGCCTTCAATCATTTGCTGGGGCGTAATCACCTCTATTGTTCGTGACATGAACGCCCGGGTCAGCCTGTCCTGCATCGTCGGGACAACACTGGCACTTTTGTTATGCGGCGGGATGCGCACAATCAGGTCATTGATCCTCGCCTCAGCGGCAACACGGGCAAGGCCCTGCAGCGGTACAAATACCGAGTCATCGACGAAAATCGGACTGAGCATCGACTCGGGTCTGGGCTGCAATACACCGACAACCTTGAACAGGTAATTCTTAAGCCTGAGCCAGTCACCCACACGAATCCGCGTCCCCCCCTGGCTCAGCGAAACGGCCACCTTATGGCCGAGGACCACTGCATTTTCAGACTGATCAAAGGTGTGTAAAAACCGCCCGTCGCTCATCGACAGTTTCATTACCTCAAAGAGCGAAGGCAGCGTCCCGACCAGACGAACATCGGCTGTCTTGCGATTGAACCCGGCCTCCAGCGACACGATCGCAGCAGGTGCGATCAACAGGTCTGCCAGGTCGAGTTTGTTGAGTGCCTCAATGTCAAAGGAGAGACGTGACTCTTGAGTGCCCGGCTTGTCAGCGAGCAGTACCGAAAGGCTATCAACGCCCATGTCCTGAAAGATCAGGGCGACATCATGCCGTGCGTTATGCCCGATATTAATGACCGCAATGATTGAAGCGCTGCCGATCACAATGCCCAGAAGCGCCAGGGCCGAACGTTTGCCCAGTGTACGAAGGCTGTCTACAGCCTCGGTTAGTGTCTGTATCAGTGCCGAGGGGAGCAAAGTGCTCAGGGCTCGCACTTGCGCACCTCCTCAACCCGGCCGCCGTGCACCATGACCTGCCTGTGCATAAGTTGCGCAACCTGATGGTCATGGGTAACAACCACAAGGGTGACCCGCTGCTCCTGCTGGATCGACAGCAGCAGTTCCAGAATGGCACTGGCGGTCTGGCCGTCGAGACTGCCAGTCGGTTCATCGGTCAGTATCAGCGACGGTTGCCCAACCAGCGCACGGGCAATAGCCACGCGCTGCTTTTGCCCACCGGACAGGTCGGCGGGCATAGAATGGGCCCGCTGAGCCATCCCCACGCGCTGCAACATCTGCAGCGCCTGAGCCATGGACTGATTACGGTCGATGCCCCGATAACGAAGCGGCAAGGCTACGTTTTTGATAACGCTCAGGCGCGGGATCAAATTGAAGTTCTGAAAGACAAAACCTATATGCATCTTTCGAAGAGCTGCCAGTTCATCACTGTGCATTGCACAAACGGGCTGCCCCATAAGCAGGTACTCACCCTCGTCGGCAAAATCCAGCAGGCCGATGAGATTGAGCAATGTACTTTTACCGGAGCCAGACGGGCCGATGATGGCACAGGTGTCGCCAACCCCAAGTTCGAAGTCGACATTGCGGATTACGGGAATCAAAGCTCTATTGTGTGAATAGCACTTGCCAACGCCTTTCATTGATATGATTTTCACATCAGCCAAAACACCCATTATTTTTTAACATCCGCAGTAGCTGCATCAACTGCAAGCCAGGGGCTTCTTACACAATTTCCACTCCGTGCACGTCTGCTTATCATGAGCAAGTTCTGCTCTATAAACTTCTTTTTGTTACAGACTGCCGACCGACAAGAAAGAGCGCAAACCCCTCATATTTAAAACAGGGTTCAGGCAGCCGGTTTAAAACCTTATAGCTTCAGTCCAGCAACGCGGGTCCGGGCCTGACTTGTCAAAAATAAATTCATAGAAAGCCTCGACCCTGGCGTTGCCCACAGCCAGATTCTGACGCACAAGGTTTAGATCGTGCCATTTGCCGTCCTGGATCATGCGGTCCGGCGAGTACACCATGTTGCCACGATCAAGGTTCGGAGCTTTGCCGGCACTCAGATTAACATTGGCTTTGTTACCACCACTCTGGCCATTGAGACGGGTAATCTTGTATCGCTTGGTATGTACCCATTTACCGGTCTGAAAGTGCCGACCGGCTGTCCCTTCAATAACGCCTATAAAATTACCCGCTTTGCACGTTAGCGTGAAATCATGGTTTTTACCTATGCCAACCGGGATATCCCTGGCAACACTGACCTCAACAAAAGTACAAACAAGAAAACCAACAGCAAGTGCTTTTTTTATGGAAACCAGGAACACCGTACCCTCCTTGCATCTTAAATAATTATTGAATCAGGCCGGTACATTCGAACACCGATAAACAATAAAAAATATAAGGCGAGTTATCCGCACAACGTAGGAAATTGCGAAAGTTACTTGGTTTCTGTTTATCACCGCTGCCCTGTTTCACCCCAGCTACAACGCATAACCCGCCGCCCGTTTTTCACGGTATTACGCCACACAACACAGCGAACGAGCCTGTACAAAAGCCATAAAAAAACCCCGCTCTTCTTTCGAAGGCGGGGTTTTTCACTCTGGACAGATCAGTGCGCGTAAGTCAGTAACAACTCGGCAGGCGCTTTGAAATCCAGGGACATCATGACGCTCAGCGCGGTGATGGTGAAGATCGAGAACACGAACAGCTTGCGTGCCCAGACCTTGTCGTCGACGGCCTTGTAGCCCGTCCACGCCATGTACAGCCAGTACATGCCCATCGCAGCTGCCACGGCCATGTAGCTCATGCCGGCGTAACCGCCGAGGGTGAGCATCAGGGTCGCGATCAGAAACGCGAGGATGTAGAGCAGGATGTGCTTCTTGGCAACCTTGATCCCGCGCTTCACTGGCAACACCGGAATCGATGCAGCCAGGTAATCGTTGAAGCGGAAGATCGCGATGGCGTAGGAATGCGGCATCTGCCACAGGCTGAACATCACCAGCAAGGTCATTGCAGCCATGTCGAAGCTGTTGCTCACAGCTACATAGCCGATGACCGGAGGCATTGCACCCGACAGACTGCCGATAAGCGTGCCGTGAACCGACTTGCGCTTGAAGTACAGGCTGTACAGACCGACGTAGATCACGAAACCGATCGCGGCGAACAGAGCCGCCAGCGGGTTGGCTACGCGATACAACAGGTACAGGCCGGCGCCCCCCAGCAGGGTGGCGTAAACCAGCGCCACCTTGAGGGAGATCAGGCCTTGAACCAGTACGCGGTTCTTGGTGCGGTCCATCTTGATGTCAATGTCGCGGTCGATGCAGTTGTTGAACACACAACCGGACGCTACCACCAGGGAGGTGCCGATTACCGCGGCCAGGAACAGGGCAAGATCGAAATGCCCCTTCGAGGCCAGGAAGAACCCGCCTGCCACAGAAAGCACGTTACCGAAAATGATCCCCGGTTTGGTGATTTGGATAAAGTGCTTGAAGGACATCGGGTCTTACCTCACTTCGCCATCATTTCAGTGTGGATGCTGAACATGATCCACAGGGACAAGCCCACCAGCAGCACAATTACCAGCGCAGCAAATACCAGCGCGGTGACGTTGTTGCGTTGTGCAGGCGAACGGTCCAGGTGCAGGAAGTACACCAGGTGAACAACCACTTGCACCACGGCGAACAACAGTACGATCGCCAGGGTGGTGAATTTGGGCAGCGATGGGTACATCACCAGCCCGAACGGAATAACGGTCAGGATCACCGACAGGATGAAGCCGATCGCGTAGGACTTCACGCTGCCGTGGTTGGCGCCGTCGGAATGTGCGTTAGCCATTACAAAGTCCCCATCAGGTAAACAACGGTGAATACGCAGATCCACACCACGTCCAGGAAGTGCCAGAACAGGCTCAGGCAGCTCAGGCGGGTCTTGTTGGTCGAGGTCAGGCCGTTTTTCTGCACCTGGTACATCATGATCGCCATCCAGATCAGACCGCTGGTCACGTGCAGACCGTGGGTACCGACCAGGGTGAAGAAGCCAGACAGGAAGCCCGAACGGCTAGGGCCGTAGCCCTCGGAGATCAACAGGTGGAACTCGTTGATTTCCATGGCGATGAAGCCTGCACCGAGCAGGAAGGTCATGGCCAGCCAGAACAGCACCTGCTGTTTCTTGCCCTTGAACAACGCCAGCATGGCGAAGCCGTAGGTGATCGAACTGAACAGCAGCAGGGCAGTTTCACCCAGTACGTACGGCAGTTCGAAGATGTCGTGGCCCGACGGGCCACCTGCAACGTTGTTTACCAATACCGCGTATACCGCGAAGATCGATGCAAACAAGATGCAGTCGGTCATCAGGTAGAGCCAGAAACCAAAAATGGTTGTCTCGCCCGCGTCGTGGTGTTCCTCATGCTCATGGTCGTGACCATGAGCGTGTCCAGCAGTGGTCGCTAAGTTCGACATGGTTTAAGCCTGTTCCAACTTGGTTTCAACACGAGTAGCCGGAATTGCTTTGGCGGCTACCAGACGCTTGTGCTGCTCGGCCT
This sequence comes from Pseudomonas sp. FSL R10-2964, assembly GCF_009600035.1. Taxonomy (NCBI): domain Bacteria; kingdom Pseudomonadati; phylum Pseudomonadota; class Gammaproteobacteria; order Pseudomonadales; family Pseudomonadaceae; genus Pseudomonas; species Pseudomonas sp. FSL R10-2964. The sequence goes on from NZ_WIWH01000005.1 coordinate 12,123, forward strand.
CGATACGCTCGATGGTCTCGACCGGCACCATGTAGCCTTGGTCGTCACGGGCGGCGTGAGCAACGAAGACAACAACCGTACCTACCAGACCCACGATGGCCAGCCACCAGATGTGCCAGATCATCGCGAAACCGAAGACGGTCAGCAAAGCACCCATGTACACACCAGTAGCGGTGTTGTTAGGCATGTGGATAGGCGAGTACTTGGCCGGAACCTGGTACGCAGTGCCGTTTTCCTTGGCTTCGGTGAACGGGTCGATACCGTCGACTTTTGGCAGTACAGCAAAGTTGTAGAACGGTGGTGGCGACGAAGTCGACCATTCCAGCGTGTGAGCATTCCATGGATCGCCGAATTCGCAGGCGTTCTCTGGCTTGTTGCGGTCACGGACGCTGACATACAGCTGGATCAGCTGGCTGGCGATACCCATGGCAATCAGTACTGCGCCGAACAGGGCTACGTACAGGTAAGGCACCCACTCAGGGTTGGTGCTGGCATTCAGACGACGGGTCATGCCCATGAAGCCCAGTGCATAGAGCGGCATAAAGGCGATGAAGAAGCCGACGATCCAGAACCAGAACGCGCGCTTGCCCCAGGTTTCGTTCAACTTGAAGCCGAACGCTTTCGGGAAGTAGAAGCTGAAGCCTGCGATGTAACCGAATACTGCGCCGCCGATGATCACGTTATGGAAGTGAGCAATAACGAACAGGCTGTTGTGCAGTACGAAGTCAGCACCCGGGATGGCCAGCAGTACGCCAGTCATGCCGCCGATGGCGAAAGTCACCATAAAGCCCAGGGTCCACAGAACCTGGCTGGTGAAGCGCAGACGGCCCTGGTAGATGGTGAACAGCCAGTTGAATAGCTTCACCCCCGTCGGGATCGAAATCAGCATCGTCGCCAGACCGAAGAAGGCGTTGACGCTGGCACCCGAACCCATGGTGAAGAAGTGGTGCAGCCAAACCATGAAGCCCAGCACCGAGATCGCGCCGGAGGCGTAGACCATCGAGTGGTGACCGAACAGACGCTTGCCGGTGAACGTGGAGATAACTTCGGAGAAGATACCGAACGCCGGCAGAATGAGGATGTACACCTCAGGGTGACCCCACGCCCAGAACAGGTTGACGTACATCATTGGATTGCCACCAAGTTCATTGGTGAAAATGTGGAAATCCATGTAACGGTCAAGTGTCAGCAGTGCCAGGGTAGCGGTCAGGATCGGGAACGAAGCCACGATCAGGACGTTTGCCCAGGTGCAGGTCCAGGTGAAGATCGGCATGTCCATCAGTTTCATGCCTGGAGCACGCATCTTCAGTACGGTCGCCAGGAAGTTAACCCCGGTTAACGTCGTACCTAACCCCGATAGCTGTAGAGCCCAGATGTAGTAATCCATCCCCACGCCCGGACTGTACTGCAAGCCCGACAGCGGCGGATAGGCAACCCAACCGGTCTTGGCGAACTCGCCGACGCCCAGCGACAGGTTGACCAGCACAACGCCGGACACCAGCAGCCAGAAGCTCAGGGAGTTGAGGAACGGGTAGGCCACGTCACGGGCGCCGATCTGCAGCGGCACTGCAAGGTTCATCAGGCCGGTGAAGAATGGCATCGCCATGAAGATGATCATGATCACACCGTGAGCGGTGAAGATCTGGTCATAGTGTTCAGGTGGCAGGTAGCCAGGCGAACCCTCGGTGGCCATGGCCAGCTGGGTACGCATCATGATTGCGTCGGCAAAGCCGCGCAGCAGCATGACCATGGCGACGATGATGTACATCACGCCGATTTTCTTGTGGTCGACTGACGTTAGCCATTCGGTCCACAGGTAGGTCCACTTCTTGAAATACGTGATTGCTGCAAACAGTGCCAGACCACCCAGCGCGATCATGGCGATGGTCACCATCACGATCGGCTCGTGGAACGGGACCGCTTCCCAACTTAATTTACCAAACATCGTTTACTCCTCTGCCCCGGCAGCTGAATGCGAACTCATGTCCACCACATCGGTCCCGGCCACTTCTTTCTTCTCGTGCTTCACCGGCTTGCCTGGCGTCATACCTTCGTACTTGTCGACGATTTTCTGAAACAGGTTCGGTGTGTACGAGGAGAACAGTTCAACGGGGTTGTTCTGACTTGGCTTGCTCAAGGCTTCGTATTCAGCTTTGTCAAGCTGTTTAGGTGATGCTTTGACTTCACTTACCCAAGCATCGAAATCAGCCTGAGTAGTCGCGATCGCTTTGAATTTCATGCCCGTGAAACCGGCACCGCTGTAGTTGGCAGAGATGCCTTCCATTTCAGCGTTGCGGTTGGCAATCAGGTGCAGCTTGGTCGTCATCCCGGCCATGGCGTAGATCTGACCGCCCAGGCCTGGAATGAAGAACGAGTTCATGACCGTGTCAGAGGTGATACGGAAATTGACCGGGGTGTTGGCCGGGAACACGATCTTGTTGACGGTAGCGATACCCTGTTCCGGATAGATGAACATCCACTTCCAGTCCATTGCCACCACTTCGATGGTAATCGGCTTGACGTCGGACTCGAGCGGACGATAAGGGTCCAGCGCGTGGGTCGACTTGTAGGTGATCACGCCCAGGGCGATGATGATCAGAATTGGCACAGTCCAGATCACGACTTCGATCTTGGTGGAGTGCGACCATTTAGGTGTATAGGTAGCGCTGGTGTTCGACGCGCGATATTTCCACGCGAAGACGAGGGTCATAATGATGACCGGCACCACGACCAGAAGCATCAGCAGTGTTGCAGTGATGATCAGATTCCGCTCTTCGATCCCGACCTGCCCCACCGGATCGAGCAATGTCATGTTGCAACCTCCCAGCAGCAGCGTGCCGAAAAGTGGCAATAAGCCAAGGAGTCTGGGGTACCTTTTTTTAGTCATCTCACGACCTCTAAAACAGCTTGCACAATGCAGTTGGTTTTTTTCGCCAACACTTCGCCCTGCCAAGGGTTGGCTCTTTTCCGGAATTGAATGAAAGCCTGCTCTATCACCATCAGGCGAACGGGCAAAATTCCGGGTTAGCAGTGATTTCTTATTCGATACGTGGTCAATGGCCTTGTCACAGACCAATTCCATTTGGTGCGGAACTTAGAAGGGTTGCCAGTACCTGGGAGTCGCATGGGACGCCTGTATTGAACAACCCAGTCGGCCTTCAACTTCCCGCTTGGGCTCAGGGATGAGCAGGCTGGACGTTCAGTGCGGGCGATTGTAGTTAGGTAGCTCTCTATAAACCATGTCTCATCCCGAAATAATTCTTATCGGGTACGGTAACAATCCCTGCCTATTATTACGCCAAGCGTTCAAGCCCCCCCTTGAAACAGAGTTGTAGCACGTCTTTAGCCCTGCACTTTTATGCCCCTTTTTAGCGCATGAACACACCCCCCTGACCCCGCCTGAACGCCCAAATAAAAAGGGCTACAGCCGATTTGCGTTGAGTCTCGCAACCCTGATTTCAACCCCTTTGCCAGCGTCAAAATGCCTCAGCTGGGTTACACGAAGTCATACGTTTAAAAGACCACTGGTCAGACCAAAACCAGCCCTGCGACACCCTGCGCGTGACAATATGTCGCAGTGTCGCACAGCCTTTTTCGACGTGAGGATCACGCCTTCTTTACATTTGCGCAGGGACAAAAAAACGCCCCGCACTGCCGAAGGAAGCACGAGGCTGCTCAAGCAAAAATTGGTGGCTGGCTCAGCTCGATTGTTTCCGGTTGCGATAGATGCCCAGTGGCACCAGCACCGCAGTCATTACAAAGGCCACCAGTGCCCACTGTGCCAGCGACAGACCAAGCACCGGCGGGTATGGGGTGGAGCAAAACCCGTCGACCTGAAACCCCAGGGGGAACACGGCTGCCAACGGCAGACCATCGACGATTGGCTGCAACACATCAAGACCGCAGCTCACGGCCGGGTGAGCGAGGATATAGACGTGGCGCCCGGCGGCGGCAATACCACCGATGGCACTGAGCACCACCAGCACTTCAAACACGGTGAGGCTGCGCCGGCCAGGCATGGCTGCACCGATAAAGGCAAAGATCGCGATCAGCAGCAGTGCATAGCGTTGCAGGATACACAGCGGGCAAGGTGCCTCGCCGAGCACGATCTGCATGTACAGCGCGCCGCCGATCAGCGCCAGGCAGATCACCCCGAGCAGGACCAGGAAGCGTTTCTCCCGGCCCAGTTGCAACATGTCATTGGTCATCCCGCGTCCCTTTGCCTGATTATGTGTAAGCCGCACAGTTTACACCCAGACCCCGGGCCTGGATGTATCTGAACGTTGCAGGAAAAGTGGCGCAAGGGGATTAATGGGGGATTAAGGTCTTGCCTGCCTCTTGTAGCAGCCTTCGTTCCTCGGCAGCTGCCACGCGCCCTACTTCAGCTCGGCTGCCGGGCCGAAGAACTCGTAGCGGCTTTGCTGCTCCGGCACACCCAGGGCTTTGAGATGACGCTTGACCGCCCCCATAAAGCCTTTTGGCCCCAGGAAGTAGGCATCCAGGTCACGCTCTTGCGGTAACCACTGAGCCAGTACTTCTTCGGTCAAAAGCCCTACATGATTTGCAGACTCGCCCTGCTCGTCATAGCAGTAGAAACGCTTCAATTGCGGATGCTGGTCTGCCAGTTCATCGATCCATGTGCGGAAGGCATGCACATCGGCATTGCGGGCACAGTGGATAAAGTGGATCGGGCGTTTTGTCGCCAGGGCCGCTTCAAGCATCGCCAGGGTCGGTGTTATGCCCACACCGCCACTGATCAGCACCAGCGGTTTTTCGCTATTGGCCAGGGTGAAGTCGCCCGCTGGCGGGAACAGCTCCAGGGTATCGCCCACATTCAGACGGTCGTGCAGGAAGTTTGACACCACCCCACCCTTCTCGCGCTTGACGCTGATACGGTAGCGACCGACCTGAGCCAGCGCCGACAGTGAGTAGTTGCGACGCACTTCTTCGCCATCGATCATGAGTTTCAGACCGATATACTGGCCCGGGGCAAAGTCGAGGATCGGTTGCTGGTCTACCGGGCGGAAGTAAAACGAAGTGATTTCAGCACTTTCCTGGATTTTGGCAGCCAGTTTGAACTCGCGCCCGCCGCGCCAGCCGCCGGGTGCTGCAGCTTTTTCGTCGTAGATGGCAGCTTCGGCACCGATCAGGATATCGGCCAACTGGTTGTAGGCCGCTCCCCAGGCGCTGAGCACTTGCGGGGTCGCGATGTCGCTGCCCAGCACTTCTTCAATAGCCCGCAGCAGGCAGCTGCCAACAATTGGGTAGTGCTCAGGGAGGATTTGCAACGCAACATGCTTGTTGATGATCCGGGCCACCAGATCGCCCAACTGGTCCAGCTGATCGATGTGCCGTGCATACATCAGCACGCCGTTGGCCAGTGCTCGCGGCTGGTCGCCACTGGCCTGGTTGGCCGGGTTGAACAGCGAACGCACTTGCGGGTATTCCGAAAGCATCATGCGATAGAAGTGGGTAATCAGTCCTTCACCGCCGCTTTCCAGCAGTGGCACGGTAGATTTAACGATGGCACGATCCTGAGCAGTAAGCATATGGGTGACTCCTGAGCACTTAGGCTTCAACAATTACCCTTTACTTATCAGTTTCCGTGCCAACAATTAAACCCTTTAAAATCAGCAAGTTAATACAAATATAGTCATTTTGACACGAGTTACTATATAGTCATAAAGACTACGCGAGGTCAAAATGACTGCAAAACTGCTACTGACCACCCTGCTGCCGCTGGTGGACGATCTGTCCCGTGATCTGCCCGAGAGCGAACGCTATCGCCGCTTGCTGCACGCGCTGCGCACCCTGCTGCCTTGCGATGCCGCAGCCCTGCTGCGACTGGATGGCGAATGGCTGGTGCCGTTGGCTGTTGATGGCTTGAGCCTGGACACCCTGGGGCGGCGCTTCAAAGTCAGCGAGCACCCGCGCTTTCAGGCTTTGCTCGCAAGTCCAGGGCCCACCCGTTTCCCCAGCAACTGCGAACTGCCAGACCCCTACGACGGCCTGGTCGACGGGCTGGCCGAACACCTGGAAGTCCACGACTGCATGGGCTGCCCGCTGTTTGTCGAAGAGCGCCCATGGGGGCTGCTAACCCTCGACGCACTGGATTCCAAACGCTTCGAGCCGGTCTCGCTGGATGACCTGCAGGCCTTTGCCAGCCTGGCTGCCGCTACGGTCAATGTGGCTCAACGGATCGAACGGCTGGCATTGCGGGTCGAGGATGAGCAGCGCAAGGCCGAACTCTATCGGCAAGCCAATGGCTCGCCCAACAAGGAGCTGATCGGCCAGAGCAAGGTGCACAAACGCTTGCTGGAAGAAATTGCCCTGGTGGGCGGCAGCGACCTGACGGTACTGATAACCGGTGAAACCGGTGTCGGCAAGGAGCTGGTGGCCCAGGCTATTCACGCAGCCTCGCCACGGGCAGACAAACCGCTGATCAGCCTTAACTGCGCGGCCTTGCCCGACACGCTGGTTGAAAGCGAACTGTTCGGCCATGTGCGCGGTGCCTTTACCGGTGCCACCAACGACCGACGCGGCAAGTTCGAGCTTGCCAACGGTGGCACGTTGTTTCTGGATGAAGTGGGCGAGCTGTCGCTGACCGTGCAGGCCAAGCTGTTGCGGGTGCTGCAAAGCGGGCAGTTGCAACGCCTGGGCTCAGATCAGGAGCACCGGGTCGACGTACGCCTGATCGCAGCCACCAACCGCGACCTGGCCGAAGAAGTGCGCAGCGGTCGCTACCGCGCCGACTTTTACCATCGCCTTAGCGTTTACCCGCTCAGGGTGCCAGCCTTGCGCGAACGCGGCCGTGATGTGTTGCTGCTGAGCGGCTTTTTCCTGGAGCAAAACCGCTCGCGCATGGGCCTGGGCAGCCTGCGCCTGAGTCCCGACGCGCAGGCGGCGCTGGTGCAGTATTCCTGGCCGGGCAATGTGCGCGAACTGGAACACCTGATTGGCCGCAGCGCCCTTAAAGCCTTGGGCAATTGCAGCTCGCGGCCGCGCATCCTGACCCTGACGGCGGCGGATCTGGATTTGCCGACCTCCGGCGCCAGCGCTGCGCCGATCGCCCCCCAGAGCCTGTCGGATGCCGTGGGCGACTTGCGCCAGGCCACTGAAAATTACCAGCGCCAGCTGATCAGCACCTGCCTGGAACGCCATCAGCACAACTGGGCCAGTGCGGCGCGGGAGCTGGGGCTTGACCGGGCAAACCTGGCCCGCATGGCCAAACGGTTGGGCCTGAAACCCTGATCCCGTAGCAGCTGCCGAGGAACGCAGGCTCGACAGCTGCAGGAACACTGCAACTGTGGGAGCGAGCCTGCTCGCGAAGGTCGTTCGCGAGCAGGCTCGCTCCCACAATAGGGCTTGACCTGCAACAGAGTATCTACAAGGGGATTTATGCCGGCCGGTTAAAGCCCGTAACATTCAGGTCGATAACCCCGTATCGCTCCCAGCACAGAAGATTTTTATGTCATCGAACAATGCCCGCGCAGACTCACTCTCCCTTCTGCTCTTCACTCTGCGCAGCGGCAAGTTGTTGGCGATCAACCTGCTCAAGGTCAGTGAAATCATTCCCTGTCCGCCGCTGACCAAAATGCCCGAGTCCCACCCCAATGTTAAAGGCATCGCCGTGTTGCGCGGCGCGGCACTGTCGGTAATCGACCTGAGCCGTGCCATCGGCGAGCAGCCGCTGCTCGACCCGGACGCTGGTTGCCTGATCGTCACCGATGTCAGCCGCTCCAAACAGGGGCTGCATGTGCAGGCGGTGAGCAAAATCGTGCACTGCCTGAGCACCGATATCCGTCCGCCGCCCTACGGCTCTGGCAAGCGCTCGTATATCACCGGTGTGACCCAGGTCGACGGTGTACTGGTGCAAGTGCTGGATATCGAAAAAGTAATCCACGGCATCGCCCCGGCCAAGGTCGAGGACGCCAGCGACAGCCTCAGCAAAGAAGAGTCAAAACTGCTGGCCAATGCCCGCATTCTGGTGGTGGATGACAGTCAGGTGGCCCTGCAACAGTCGGTCATTACCCTGCGCAACCTGGGCCTGCATTGCCACACCGCACGCAGCGCCAAGGAAGCCATCGAGCGGTTACTGGAGCTGCAAGGCACGCCGGATCAGATCAACGTGCTGGTGTCGGATATCGAAATGTCGGAAATGGATGGCTACGCCTTTACCCGTACCGTGCGCGACACCCCGGACTTTGCCCATCTGTATGTGCTGCTGCACACCTCGCTCAACAGCGCGATGAACAGCGAAAAGGCGCGCCTGGCGGGGGCCAATGCGGTGCTGACCAAGTTCTCTTCGCCGGAGCTTACACAGTGCTTGATCCTCGCCGCGCGCACGGTTGCCGAGCAAGGTTACTGAGTAGCATGAGCCAGTATTGCCTGTTGCTGCGCAAAGATTTGCGCCAGCCATTGCCACCGGCCCACTGGCCCCAGGGCTTCACCCTGGTGGCACTCACCGAGGAGCTGCTGCAACCGGTACATGCCCTGATCAGCCTGAGCCATACCGACGGCACCGGTAGCATCCAAACCCTGCAGGACTGGCAACACGGCCTGCAGCATGACCCCGAGTACGATCCCGCACTGTGTTTTGTGATCCTCCTGGAGGGCCAGGCCGTTGCGGTTGCCCAGGCCTGGACCAGCGCCTACCTCAAGGATCTGGCGGTACACCCGCACCACCGGGGCCGGGGCTTGGGCGGCGCACTGCTCAACCATGTCTTTGCCGTTTTCCGCCAGCGCCGTGAGGCTTGCCTGGATCTCAAGGTCATGGAGCACAACCACAACGCCCGGCGCCTGTACGACAAGCACGGCATGACCCTGATCCAGCGCGAGGCGCTTTAGCGCCGGGTTTGCCAGAACTCTTGCGCAAGCGAGCGCAAACCTGCGGCCAGCTCGGCGACATCCCCTGAATGGCGATGGCTCTGTTGCCCGGCATCCACAGTGACGTCACAGGCACTGCGAATCCCGGCGATATTACGGTTGATATCTTCACTGACCACGCTTTGCTCTTCGACCGCCGAGGCGATCTGCACACTCATCTCGGTGATCTTCTGAACTTGTGCACTGATCCCGTCCAGCGCGCAACTGGCCAGTTGGGTCTGATTGACACTGCTCTGAGCGTATTCACTGCTTTGCTGGATGACCTGCACCGCCGCCCGGGCACCTTCTTGCAGAGCGCTGATCATGGCCTGGATTTCACTGGTCGACTGCTGCGTACGCTGGGCCAGACCACGGACCTCATCGGCCACCACGGCAAAGCCGCGGCCCTGATCACCTGCGCGGGCCGCTTCGATAGCGGCGTTGAGCGCCAGCAAATTGGTTTGTTCGGCAATACTGCGGATCACTTCCAGCACCGAGGAAATATCGCTGCTGTGACTTTCCAGATGATGCACCACCTCGGTGGCTCGCTCCAGCTCCGTCGCCAGGTGCTGCACCGTGCTGCGGCTTTGCGTCACCAGCTGATGGCCTTCACGGGTTTCACTTTGCACCCGATCGGCTGCTTGCGACGCCTGCTGGGCGTTGATCGCTACCTGCGCCACACTCGCCGCCATTTCGTTGATAGCAGTGGCCACCTGATCGGTCTCCAACTGTTGATTCAAGGTGCTGGCATGGCTGCTTTGCAGATGCTGAACCAGTTCGCTGGCGTGCCCGGCCAATCGCTGCGAGGCATCACCGATACGCCCCACCACAGCGCCGACCTGGGCCTCAAGCATATGCAGGGCAAACTCGATCTGGCCGAACTCATCACGGCGCCCGGTATAAATCTGCTGGCTCAACGGATTGTCGCCAACGCCTTTGGCGCGACGGGTCAATGCATGCAAAGGCCGCAGCAACCAGGCAATGGCCAGCGAACTCAACAGACTGCCCAGCAGCCAGATCAACAGCCCGGCCTGTGCGTCAACGCTGGCCAGCCACAGCGTGCCCACGGCTGTAACGGCGCCAAATACGGCACTGACAAACAATGCCAGCCTGCCCCCCAAGCCAAGGCGCAAGCCGGCCGGCAACAGCGGCTTGCGCCCCGAGCGTAGAGCGGCGTAGTGGGCCTCGGCGACCGCGACACGTTCAGGAGTCGGGTGGGTACGCACGGATTGGTACTCGACGGTCTCGCCATTTTTCATCACCGGCGTGACATAGGCGCTGACCCAATAGTGATCACCGTTTCTGCAACGGTTTTTCACCATACCCATCCACGAGCGCCCCGCCTTGAGGGTCTGCCACATATGGCTGAAAGCGGCGGGCGGCATGTCGGGATGGCGCAGCAGGTTGTGCGGGGTGCCCAGCAACTCGCTCAGTTCATAACCGCTGACCTCGATAAAGTCAGGGTTGGCGTAGGTGATGGTGCTGTCGAGATCAGTGGTGGAGAGGATGTTGGCGTCGGGGGCAAAATCAACGGGTCGGCCGGTAATCGGTAGATTGATTTTCATGACGGGCGCGCTCGGATTATTAGAGAAGAGTCGGCAGGGTCGTCGACTCTAAGCGCACCTATTAAGCAAATACTGATCTGGCGCATGACTAAAGGAGTTAATCAGGCCTGAACAAACACTAATGGCATATTGCCACTTTTTAGGGCATAAAATTAGCGTTTGCCCATGGTTTTGCGGGTGCCATGAGGGGGCGCGTTAGGGGTTTTATCATGACCGCCGAGGCCGCTTTTTTGGTAGTACGCCTTGCCCTGGGACTTGGCCTTGGCAAACTCCGATGGCTTGAACGGAAAAGTGAACGCAGGAATGACCGGTTTTTCCGGGGTATCGAGGTTCTCGGTGCTCACGGCATCAGGAGCGGTCGTTGGTGTAGGAGAAGTCATGAAAGCTCCGATATACGGGAAATAAACAGGCCGGATGGCGCAAGACCGCCCAGTATACCTGCGCACCCTGTATAGGTTGCACTCGCTGGTCGTAAAAATAATCCAACCCGCGGTGAAAACCCGTGACGTAGCAGCTGCCGAAGGAACGAGGCAGCTGCTACAAACCTTAAAGCTGTCACAAATGTCAGTTAGCCGTCACCGTTATGACCGGGTCCACACGCTATAACCTTTCTATAAGCCCCCATTCCACGCACACGGCGTCTATCCGGCATGCCCAATAAAACCAAAAAAATCTTGCTGGGCACGCTGCTGATTGCCCTGATGGGTAGCAGCGTCTGGTGGCTCAATCGCCCGGCGCCCGGCAAATCGGCAGGTAGCGCGCCAGTGCCGGTGCGGGTCGTGCAAGTCCTGCAACAGGATGTACCGCGCTATATCAACGGGATTGGCGCCGTACTGTCGCTGCACAGCGTCATCATACGTCCGCAAATCGACGGCATCCTCACGGGTATTCGGGTCAAGGAAGGCCAGACGGTCAAGGCTGGCGACCTGCTGGCTACTCTCGATGACCGCTCGATAAAGGCCAGCCTGGATCAGGCCAGGGCCCAACTGGGACAAAACCAGGCGCAACTGCAGGTCGCATTGGCCGACCTCAAGCGCTATCAGTTGTTGAGCGTGGACAATGGCGTGTCCCGGCAAACCCTCGATCAGCAGCAAGCCCTGGTCAATCAGCTCAAGGCTTCGGCACAGGGTGATCAGGCGGCGATTGCCGCGGCACAGGTGCAGTTGTCCTATACGCAAATCCAGTCCCCGGTCAGCGGGCGCGTGGGCATTCGCGCAGTAGATGCGGGTAACTTTCTAAGGGTCAGCGATGCCCAGGGGCTGTTTTCCGTGACCCAGATCGCCCCCATTGCCGTGGAGTTTTCCCTGCCCCAGCAGCACTTGCCCCTGCTCCACGACTTGCTCACGGCCAAACAACCGGCCCGGGTCAAAGCCTTTGTAGGCAATACCGACAGCAGCGGCACGCAACTGGGCGAGGGCCGCCTTAGCCTGATCGACAATCAGGTCTCGGCAACCACCGGCACAATCAAGGCCAAGGCTCAGTTCGACAACTCCACGCAAAGCTTGTGGCCCGGCCAGCTGGTCAATGTCGAAATCCAGACCGGACTGGACCGCAACGCCCTGGTGGTGCCACCGCAAGTGGTGCAGCGCGGGCTGGATAATTACTTCGTCTACCGGGTCAGCGGCGACAAGGTCGAAACCGTTCCCGTGCAGCTGACTTTTCAGGACACCGAACTGAGCATCATCACCGGCGTCAACCCCGGCGACACACTGGTCAGCGATGGCCAGTCGCGGCTCAAGTCCGGCTCGCGGGTTGAAGTCCTGAGCGGGCCAACGGCTGCCCGGGTGCAGCCATGACCCGCAGCCGCTCGGTGTCCGCCTGGTGTGTCGATCACCCGGTCGCCACGGTATTGCTGACCTTCGCCCTGGTGCTGGTGGGGCTGATTGCCTTTCCCCGGTTACCCGTGGCGCCCTTGCCCGAGGCGGAATTCCCGACCATCCAGGTATCTGCGCAATTGCCCGGCGCCAGCCCGGACACCATGGCGTCTTCGGTGGCAACGCCCCTGGAGGTGCAATTCAGCGCCATCCCCGGCATGACCCAGATGACCTCCAGCAGCGCCCTGGGCTCGATCACCCTGACCCTGCAATTCACCCTCGACAAAAGCATCGACACCGCCGCGCAAGAGGTTCAGGCAGCGATCAACACCGCGTCCGGCAAACTGCCCAAGGACATGCCGACCCTGCCGACCTGGAAGAAGGTCAACCCGGCCGACAGCCCGGTACTGATCCTCAGCATCAGTTCGCTGCAGATGCCAGGCACTGAACTGAGCGATTACGTCGAAACCCTGCTGGCCCGGCAAATCAGCCAGATTGATGGTGTGGGCCTGATCAATATCACCGGTCAGCAACGCCCGGCGATCCGCGTCCAGGCCTCGGCCGACAAGCTGGCGGCCATCGGCCTGACCCTGGCCGATATCCGCCTGGCGATCCAGCAAACCAGCCTCAACCTGGCCAAGGGCGCGCTGTATGGCCCGTCGAGCATTTCTACGCTGTCGACCAACGACCAGTTGTTCGACGCGGATGAATATGGCCAGTTAATCGTCTCGTACAAGGATGGCGCCCCCGTGCAGCTACGGGATGTGGCACGGGTTATCAACGGTTCCGAGAACGACTATGTTCAGGCCTGGTCGGGCCACCAGCCGGGGCTCAACCTGGTGATTTCGCGCCAGCCGGGGGCCAATATCGTCGACACGGTAGACCGCATCCAGGCCGCCCTGCCCGGTCTGCAGGCCATGCTTCCGGCTTCGGTCGAAGTGACGGTGCTGAGCGATCGCACCAAGACCATTCGCGCCTCCCTGCATGAAGTGGAAATCACCCTGCTGATCGCCGTGCTGCTGGTGGTTGCGGTGATGGCGCTGTTTTTGCGCCAGTGGTCGGCCACGCTGATTGTGTCGGCGGTACTCGGCGTGTCGCTGATCGCCAGTTTCGCACTGATGTATGTGCTGGGCTTCAGCCTCAACAACCTGACGCTGGTGGCCATTGTGGTGGCGGTGGGCTTTGTGGTGGACGATGCGATTGTGGTGGTGGAGAACATCCACCGCCATCTGGAAGCCGGAGAAAGCATGCGCGACGCAGCGATCAAGGGCTCCAGCGAGATCGGCTTTACCGTGGTATCCATCAGCGTCTCACTGGTGGCCGCATTTATCCCGCTGCTGTTTATGGGCGGGGTGGTCGGGCGGTTGTTCAAGGAGTTCGCCCTGACCGCGACCTCGACCATCATGATTTCCGTGGTGGTATCGCTGACCCTGGCGCCCACACTGGCCGCGCTGTTTATGCGCACACCGGAACACAAGCCCGATGCCAGGCCGGGCTTTGGCGAGCGCCTGCTGGGCCTCTATGAAAAAGGCCTGAAGCGGGCCCTTGCGCATCAGCGATTGATGCTGGGGATTTTCGCCGTGACCCTGGCCATGGCTATCGCCGGCTATGTGTTGATCCCCAAGGGCTTTTTTCCGGTGCAGGACACCGGCTTTGTACTCGGCACCACCGAGGCGGCGTCCGACATTTCATTCCCGGACATGACGCAAAAGCATCTGGCGCTGGCCGAGATCATCGGCAACGACCCGGCCGTGCAGGCGTTCTCCCATGCCGTGGGCGTGACCGGCAGCAACCAGACCATCGCCAACGGCCGCTTCTGGATTGCCCTCAAGGACCGCGGCCAGCGCGACGTGTCGGCCAGCGAATTTATCGACCGCATTCGCCCGCAACTGGCCAAGGTGCCTGGCATCGTGCTGTACCTGCGTGCCGGCCAGGATATCAACCTCAGCTCGGGCCCCAGTCGTAGTCAGTATCAATATGTGCTCAAGAGCAACGATGGTCCGACGCTCACCACCTGGACCCAGCGCCTGACCGAAAAACTGCGCGCCAATCCGGCCTTTCGAGATCTGTCCAACGACCTGCAACTGGGGGGCAGCATCACCCATATCAGCATTGACCGTAATGCGGCGGCGCGCTTTGGCCTGACCGCCACCGATGTCGATGAAGCACTGTACGACGCCTTCGGTCAGCGCCAGGTCAATGAGTTCCAGACCGAGACCAACCAGTACAACGTGATTCTGGAAGTCGACGCGCAGCAGCGTGGCAAGGCCGAAAGCCTCAATTACTTCTACCTGCGCTCGCCGCTGACCGGGGAAATGGTGCCGCTGTCGGCCGTGGCCAGGGTCGATGCGCCCATCAGCGGGCCGTTGTCCATCAGCCATGACGGCATGTTCCCGGCCGCCAACCTGTCGTTCAACCTCGCCCCCGGCGTGGCCCTGGGCGATGCGGTGCTGATGCTCAATCAGGCAAAAAACGACATCGGCATGCCCGGCACCATCAGTGGCAACTTTCAGGGCGCCGCCCAGGCCTTTCAAAGTTCGCTGGCCAGCCAGCCGTGGTTGATCCTCGCGGCGCTGGTGGCGGTGTATATCATTCTGGGGGTGCTGTACGAGAGCTTTGTACACCCGCTGACCATCATCTCCACCCTGCCCTCGGCCGGGCTTGGCGCGCTGCTGATGCTGTGGATATGTGGCCAGGATTTCTCGATCATGGCGCTGATCGGATTGGTGCTGCTGATCGGTATCGTCAAAAAAAACGGCATCCTGATGATCGACTTTGCCCTCGATGCCCAGCGCACCCGTGGCCTGAGCCCCGAAGAGGCCATCTACCAGGCGTGTATCACGCGGTTTCGGCCGATCATCATGACCACTCTCGCCGCGCTGCTCGGCGCCCTGCCGCTGATGCTGGGCTACGGCACCGGCGCCGAACTGCGCCAGCCTCTGGGGATTGCCGTTGTCGGCGGGCTGCTGGTGAGCCAGGCGCTGACGCTGTTTACCACGCCGGTCATATACTTGTGGCTTGAACGACTGTTCCATCGTTCCAAACCCGTCAGCTTGCTGGCGACGAATCACTGAGGCGGGTCATGCGCGTTCTGATTATTGAAGATGAAGAAAAAACCGCCGACTACCTGCACCGCGGCCTGACCGAGCAGGGTTACACAGTGGATGTGGCCCGCGACGGCATCGAAGGTCTGCACCTGGCAATGGAGAGCGATTACGCCGTGATCGTGCTCGATGTGATGCTGCCTGGCCTCGATGGCTTTGGCGTACTGCGGGCCTTGCGCGCGCGCAAGCAAACCCCGGTGATCATGCTCACCGCCCGCGAACGGGTGGAAGACCGCATACGCGGGTTGCGCGAAGGCGCTGACGATTACCTGGGCAAACCGTTCTCGTTCCTGGAGCTGGTCGCCCGCCTGCAAGCCCTGACCCGCCGCAGCGGCGGTCACGAACCGGTGCAAGTGACCGTCGACGACCTGTGGATAGATCTGATCAGCCGCAAGGCCAGCCGCGCCGGAGCCCGCCTGGACCTGACCGCCAAGGAGTTTTCATTGCTCAGCGTGCTGGCCCGTCGTCAGGGCGAGATCCTGTCCAAGACCGCCATTGCCGAGATGGTCTGGGACATCAATTTCGACAGTGACGCCAACGTGGTCGAAGTGGCGATCAAACGCTTGCGCGCCAAGCTCGACGGGCCATTCGAACACAAGCTGCTGCACACCATTCGCGGCATGGGCTACGTGCTGGAGCGGCGCAGTGTTTAAGCGCCCCGCCGCCCTGAACTCCATCGCCATGCGCCTGAGCGCAATGTTCGCCCTGGTGGCATTACTGGTGTTTGTGCTGATTGGTGGAGCGCTGTACCAGCAGGTCGACAAAAGTATCGGCCGCCTGCCTGAAGCAGAGCTGGATGCCCGCTACAGCGTGCTTGAGTCATCGATCAACCGCTACGGCAACGCCGAGCACTGGGCCAAGATGAGCACCAAGCTCAAGCTGCTCAGCGAAGAGGACAAACGCATCCGGTTTTGGGCGATCAGTTCAGACCCGGCCTATGAGTACGGCAACCCCGAGGCAGCCGTGCGCAAATTTGCCCAAGGACCCGTGGGCGTGCGGGACTTGCGCCTGCCCGGCCAGGCCTACCCGTTCAAAGTATTGATCAGCGAAATTCCAGCCAAAGAGCAGCGCCCGGCGCTGCGCTTTTTGATTGCCATCGATACCCAGACCTTTCGCCAGACCCAGCATCACTTGCTGCTTGCCCTGATAAGTCTGGCAACGATTGGCGTACTGCTGGCCTCATTGCTCGGCTATTGGGTGGCGCACATCGGCCTCAAGCCGCTGATCAAGCTGTCTGAAGAAGCGCAAAAGCTGGCTCCACCGCGCCTGTCGGGGCGTTTGCACCTGGCACCGCTGGCTCCGGAATTGGACCAACTGGTCAGTGCCTTCAATTCGACCCTGGACCGCGTCGAGCAGGCCTGGACCCGGCTGGAGTCATTCAATGCGGATGTGGCCCATGAACTGCGTTCGCCGCTGACCAATCTGATTGGCCAGACCCAGGTGGCGCTGACGCGGGGGCGTTCGGCCGAGCATTACTTTGAAGTGCTGCAGTCGAACCTCGAAGAGCTTGAGCGCCTGCGCAGCATCATCAACGACATGCTGTTCCTGGCCAGCGCCGATCAGGGCAGCAAGGCCAGCAAGCTGTCGAGCGCCTCCCTGGCTGATGAAGTGGCGACCACCCTGGAGTATCTGGAGTTTATTCTTGAAGACGCCCGGGTTGTGGTGCGGGTCAGCGGCGATGCCCGGGTCAATATCGAAAAACCCCACCTGCGCCGGGCGCTGATCAACTTGCTGAACAATGCCGTGCAGCACACCGAAGCCGGGCAAACGATCGAGGTGTCGATCGAGCAGAATTCCGGGCGGGCCATAATCAGCATCAGCAACCCCGGCCTACCGATTGCCGCAGAACACTTGCCGCGCTTGTTCGAGCGTTTCTACCGGGTGGACGCGGCCCGCCACAACAGCGGTGCCAACCACGGGCTGGGGTTGGCCATCGTCAAGGCGATTGCACAGATGCATGGCGGCGAGGTGTTTGTGCACAGCGACGGCGGGCGCAATACATTCGGGTTGGATCTGCCCGCTTGACCTGTAGCACTGTAGATACTCTGTTGCAGGTCAAGCCCTATTGTGGGAGCGAGCAGGCTCGCTCCCACAGTTGCAGTTTTCCTGTAGCTGCCGAGGCTCTAGTCCACGGCCCTCGCATTTGTTACTCAAAACGCAAAAGTCCTTGTCTAAAACAAGGCTTTTTCGCCCCTGCCTGGCGCTATAGATTTAACCCATCACACAGCACTTGCTAAGCAAGAAGGTCTTTGAAATGTCCAGCAGTATGGGTATGGCTAGCGTTTTCGTTTTGTCGTCTTTGTTGTTGTCGCCTTTGGCCATGGCGGAAGAGTCCCCTGCATTCGTCGCACAAAATGCGGCCCGCGCGGCATCGTTTGAACAGCATCAGTCAGAGCTGACAGCACGCCATCAAAACGACGCAAAACCGCAGCCTACACAGGCAAAAGCCAGTGTTTCCGATCAAGCCAAAGACAGCTGATTGCTCACTCGCAGACTTCCCGACCCAGTCGGTCATCTGTCACACATGTGACTGACTGTTTCAAAAGCCGCTATCATAGCGGCTTTTTTTTGTTTTAAAAAAAGCGCTGCCAACACTGGGAGCCCTTCGAACAAGAACAGAATTTGCAAAGAAAATAAAAACTGCCGCCACTTTCAAGGAGCAACAAACTGGTGAAGTACTCACACAAACTCAGTCCGTTATTCATTGCCCTGGCTGCAACGATCCCCACCTACGCCCACGCCGACGAAGACTCAACCAAAGACGGTTTTATCGAAGGTTCCAGCCTTAAGATCCACGCCCGCAATTACTATATGAACCACGATATCCGCAGCCCCCATGCTGATGACAGCAAGGAATGGGGCCAGGGTTTTGTCGGCAAGTTCGAGTCGGGCTTCACCCAGGGTACGGTAGGTTTCGGCCTGGATGCCTACGCCTTGCTCGGGCTCAAGCTCGATGGCGGTGGTGGCACCGATGGCAGCAGCATCCTGCCAGTCAGTGATGGCAACGGCAAAGCGCCTACCGCCTTTTCGTCTGCCGGTGCCGCACTGAAAATCCGCGCCTTCGATACCGAGCTCAAAGCCGGTGATATGTTCCTCACCAATCCGGTAATAGCCGGCGGTGAAACCCGCATGTTGCCGCAGACCTTTCGCGGTGTCAGCCTGACCAACACCAGCTTCGAAGGCTGGATGTTCGAAGGCGGCCAGGTCAGTTTTGAAAAACCTTACAACCAGAGTGGCATGCGCCGCCTGACCACCACCTACGGTGACCTGGGCGATCAAAGCAGCAAGCACATCACCTGGGCCGGCGCGTCCTGGAGCGGCGTGCCAGAAATCACCAGCAACCTCTACGCCGCCCAGTTGCAGGATATCTGGAACCAGTACTACTACGACTTTGACTACACCTGGGAGATGAGCGAGGGCATCACCCTCAACCCCGGCCTGCACTACTATCACACCCAGGACACCGGC
Source organism: Pseudomonas sp. FSL R10-2964 (assembly GCF_009600035.1). Classification (NCBI taxonomy): domain Bacteria; kingdom Pseudomonadati; phylum Pseudomonadota; class Gammaproteobacteria; order Pseudomonadales; family Pseudomonadaceae; genus Pseudomonas; species Pseudomonas sp. FSL R10-2964. The sequence continues at coordinate 30,939 of NZ_WIWH01000005.1, forward strand.
AAGGCCCTGCTGGGCGATATCGACAACAACACCTTCAGCCTGCACCTGGCCCTCGGCATTGACGGCCACAAGGTGACCGCGGTGTACCAGCGGGTCAATGGCAACACGCCTTTCGACTATATCTATCAGGGCGACAGCGTTTACCTGGACAACTCGCAGCAATATTCGGACTTCAACGGCCCGAACGAGCGTTCCTGGAAGCTGCAATATGAGTATGACTTTGCCGGCCTCGGAATCGCCGGCCTGACCGCCAGTGCGTCGTATTCACGGGGTGAGCTGGACCTGACCAAGGCCGACCCCGACAGCATCGGCTACAGCAACTGGTACAACCCGGAAGGCAAGAACGCCCATCACTGGGAACGCGACCTGGGCCTCAAGTACGTGATCCAGGAAGGCAAGGCCAAGGATCTGGCAGTGACCCTGCGCTGGGCCACCAACCGCGGCAACACGGCCTACCAGAGCGTGGACAGCGATGTGGATGAGTATCGGGTGATCATCGACTATCCTATTGATGTGTTTTAATCCATGAACAAAGGGCCAGCGTAAAGCTGGCCTTTTCATATGATTGCGTTCATTTTATGGGGCCGAACCCAGGGCGACAATGAGCATGGCCATCAAGCATATCTTGCGCAGTAACGTGCTGACCCTACGCCTGCTGATCGGCGCCACAAGCGTTTCAATCATTGCCATTCTGAGCATCGTCAGCTTCCTGCTGGTACGCGAACACCGCACCGCAGAACTGGCCGCCATCCGCACTTCCCTCAATATCGTGCAGTTGGTCGGGCGTGACGTTCAAAACACGGTAAATCTCTACGACTCAGCGCTCAACGCACTGATCGACGTATCAAAACGCAGCGACCTGAACAGTGTCTCCCTGCCGCTGAAACATATGCTGTTGTTCGATAAAGCCGAACAGACCCCGGCCAATGGCGGCTTTTACCTGCTCAATGCCCAAGGCGACCTGGTCGCCGACTCACGCACTGAAGTCAGCCCCAAAGAAAACTTCAGCCACTGGCCAAGTTTTGTGGAGCACCGTGACTCCAACAGCCCCAACCTGTTTATCTCCCACCCTTTTGACTCAGCTGAAAACGATGGCATTTGCTGCATCAGCTTCAGCCGGCGGATTTCCGGGCCTGACGGCAGGTTTCTCGGCGTCGCGGTGGCGCAGATGAAGCTGGACTATTTCAAGACCCTGTTCCAGAGGCTCGACCTGGAACCCCATGGATTTATCCGACTGATCAGTACTGATGGCACGCCACTGACCCAGCATCCCGAACCGGCATCCGCCGACGCGCACACCAACCTGAGCAACAACCCCGTGTTTGTCCGCTTTCTGCAAGAACACAGAGGCAGTTTTATCGCCCTCTCCAGCATTGATGGCGATGAGCGGCTGTACAATTTTTCCGAGGTCGGTGACCTGCCGTTGATTGTGGTGGTCTCACTGGCCACTGAGGATGTGTTCAGCGCCTGGAGGCGTAACGCCATTTTGGTCGGTATCGGTACGCTCATGTTATGTAGCGCCCTGCTTGTCCTCACCTGGTTGCTGGGCCGTGAATTGCATTTGCGTCAACGCGTCGAGCGCCAGCTCGAAGCGCTGGCAACCACCGACCCGCTGACCGGGCTGGCCAACCGCCGCAAGCTGGACCAGACCCTGGAACAGGAATGGCGGCGGGCGCAGCGCTCAGGCAAGCCGCTGTCGCTGATCATGTTTGACATTGACCATTTCAAGAATTTCAACGACACCTATGGCCATCAGGACGGTGACGAGGCCTTAAAACGTGTGGCACGGACTATCCAGCAGTGCATGCACCGCTCCACCGATCTGGCGGCCCGTTATGGTGGCGAAGAGTTTGCAGTGGTGCTGAGCGATACCGATGCCAGTGGCGCGTACAACCTGGCACAGAGCATCCGCCAGGCCGTCGAACAACTGGAACCGTTGACGCCCTCCCATCGCCGGCTCACCACCAGCATGGGGGTCAGTACCCGCCAGGTTAAACCTGGCGACCAGCTAGCAGGCTTGATCAACAGCGCCGATCAGGCCCTGTATCAGGCCAAGAAGGCCGGGCGCAATTGCGTAATCAGTGCAGCAGAGTTGTCCTGAGTGAGTGCCAGCCTTGAATGAAAGGCCCGCTGTACATGGTTTTTTCTTCAGAGGGTCAAGCCATTAAATATCATCTGCGCACACCGGTTATCACCCGCCGCATGCTGGTCTGGGCCAGCGCCTTGTCGGTGGTTGCGATTGTGAACATCGTCGGCTACCTGCTGGTCAGGGAATACCGCAATACCGAAGATGATGCGGCTCGCTCTGCCTTGAATATCGTGCAGCTGATCAGCCGTGATATCCGCAATACCATTTCCACCTATGACTCGGCGCTCAACAGCCTGGTCAGCCTGGTGCAAAGCCAGGCGCTGGCCTCGCTTTCGCCGCAGACACAACAACCCCTGCTTTTCGACAGAGCGGCCGAGGCGCCGTCCAATGCCGGTTTTTTTGTGCTGGATGCCGACGGCAAGGTGATTGCCGGCTCACGCCCGGTCGAGCCCCTGCTCAACAACGCTCGCCAACAGTCCTGGTTCAAGGTTCATCTCAAGGGGCAAACTGAAGGCATCTTTATCAGCCGCCCCTTGCCTGCCAGCGATGCCCCCAATGACTGGAGCCTGGTACTCAGCCGCAGGATCACTACCCCGGACGGCAGGTTTGGCGGCGTCGCCGTGGCCCTGATGAAGATGAGCTACTTCCAGAACCTGTTTCGCGGCCTGGACCTGGGCCCGAAGGGTAATATCAGCCTGGTCAGCAGCGAAGGCATCATGCTGATCCAGTACCCGGCCACCACCATGTTCTATACCGGCCAGGACCTGGGGCACACGCCGATCTTCCTGCGTTTTCTGACCGAGCGCCACGGCAGCTTTACCGCCGTGTCCGGTATCTATCACCTGCAGCGCCTCTACAACTTCGCCCAGATCAGCGAGTTACCCTTGCTGGTGGTGGTGGCTTTGTCCACCGAGCATATATTCAGCAACTGGCGACACACGGCCCTGTTGATCGGCAGCGCAACCCTGCTGCTGTGCCTGGGCCTGCTGTGGCTGACCTGGCTGCTGGTACGCGAATTGCGCCTGCGCCAGCGCGCCGAAGGCGAACTCGCGGCCCTGGCCGCCACCGACCCGCTGACCGGACTGGCCAACCGGCGCATGCTGGACAAGACCCTGGATCTGGAATGGCGCCGCGCACAACGTACAGGCGCGCCGCTGTCACTGATCATGATTGATATCGACCACTTCAAGCCCTTCAACGATGCTTATGGTCATCAGGCAGGGGATGAGGCCCTGCGCCAGGTCGCCCGGGTCCAAGGCCAATGTGCGACGCCCCGCCGACCTGGTGGCCCGCTACGGCGGTGAAGAGTTCGCGGTGGTGCTGACCGAAACCGACGCGGCAGGCACGCGCCTGCTGGCAGAAAAAATTCGCGCCGCGGTTGAGCAAATGGAGCCGGTCGACCCCACCACCAAAAAACTCACTGTGAGCCTGGGCGCCTGCACCCGCTACGCCAAACCCGGCGACGACCGGGAAGAACTGCTCAGCACTGCCGACAAAGCGCTTTATCAGGCCAAAAAACGCGGGCGCAATCGGGTGATGGATATCAATGAAACCGGCCTGAATGCGCTGAAACCTAAAAACGAAACATAAAAAAAGGCCACCCGAGGGTGGCCTTCAAAAACTAGAGAAAGAAGTTTTACTTAAACTGCCGCAACCGGACGCATATACGAAATCGGTGCAGTGCTGGCATCTTCAAAGGTCACGACTTCCCACGCATCGGTCTGTTCAAGCAGCTTGCGAATCAGCTGGTTGTTCAGTGCATGGCCAGACTTGAAGCCCTTGAATTCACCGATCAGGCTATTGCCCAACAGGTAAAGGTCGCCAATTGCATCGAGGATCTTGTGCTTCACGAATTCGTCTTCATAGCGAAGGCCGTCTTCGTTCAGTACACCATCCGCGTCGACCACGATGGCGTTTTCCACGCTACCGCCGAGTGCGAGGTTGTGCTTGCGCAGGTACTCGATATCACTCATGAAACCAAAGGTACGCGCGCGGCTGACTTCTTTTACAAACGAAGTGCTGGAAAAATCCACGGTTGCACTTTGGGTGCGGTTACGGAAAACCGGGTGATCGAAATCGATCTCGAAGCTCACCTTGAAGCCTTCGAAAGGGACGAAAGTGGCGCGCTTGTCGCCATCTTCCACTGTCACTTCACGCAGGATGCGGATGAACTTCTTCGGCGCGTCCTGTTCTTCCAGGCCGGCAGATTGAATCAAGAACACGAAAGGTCCGGCGCTACCGTCCATAATCGGGACTTCAGACGCGGAGAGTTCGACGTAGGCGTTATCGATCCCCAGGCCAGCCATGGCCGAGAGCAGGTGCTCTACCGTGTCTACTTTTACATCGCCGTTGACCAGCGTGGTCGACATCGTCGTCTCGCCGACGTTTTCCGCGCGCGCAGGGATCTGCACAACAGGGTCAAGGTCTGCACGACAAAACACGATGCCGGTGTCCACAGGCGCAGGCTTGAGGGTCAGGTAGACCTTCTCACCGGAGTGCAGGCCGACACCTGTGGCACGGATAATATTTTTCAGGGTGCGTTGTTTAATCATGGCATTGGCCGCTTCAGCGCAAATTGCGAACTGGTATCAACAAAGGCTGGCGATAATAGCAGACCGAGCCTTTGCTGAACACCAATCACCTTAATACCCCTGATTGATTTCATTAATCAGCCTGGCGACGCAGGAAAGCCGGGATGTCCAGGTAATCCAGATCATCTTGCGGATTGAGCTTGGCAGCAGTCGTCGCGCCTTGCTGGGCCTGGTTGCGCATCACGGTCGGGCGATCCAGATCACGGTAGTTGACCACCGGTTGTTCCTGACGCTCGGTACGGGTTTCCTGACGAACAGGGGCGCTGTGTGCTGCCGAAGCTGCGTACGAAGCCTGCAGGGTGTTGTCGACAACCTTGACCGGCTTCTCGATTTTTGCACCCAGACCGGTAGCAACCACGGTGACATGCAGCTCGTCACGCATGTCCGGATCGATAACAGTACCGACCTTGACCATTGCGTGTTCCGAAGCGAAGGCTTCGATGATGCTGCCCACGTCGGAGTACTCACCCAGGGACAGGTCAGGGCCGGCGGTGATGTTTACCAGGATGCCGCGAGCGCCTTCCAGGTTCACGTCTTCGAGCAACGGGTTGCGAATGGCCGCTTCGGTGGCCTCACGTGCACGGTTCGGACCGCTGGCGCAGCCAGTGCCCATCATCGCCATGCCCATTTCGCTCATCACGGTGCGTACGTCGGCAAAGTCGACGTTGATCATGCCCGGACGCTTGATGATGTCGGAGATACCGCGAACGGCACCGGCCAGTACGTCATCGGCCTTGGCGAACGCAGACAGCAGGCTTGCGTCTTTACCCAGGATGGTGAGCAGTTTTTCGTTCGGAATCGTAATCAACGAATCGACGCTTTCGGACAGCAGACGAATACCTTCGTCGGCGATCTGCATGCGCTTGCGACCTTCGAACGGGAACGGACGGGTCACCACCGCAACGGTGAGGATGCCCATTTCCTTGGCCACTTCGGCAATGATCGGCGCAGCACCGGTACCGGTACCACCGCCCATGCCCGTGGTGATGAACACCATGTTGGTGCCCTGCAACACTTCAGCGATACGCTCGCGGTCTTCCAGGGCAGCCTGACGACCGACCTCAGGGTTCGCGCCGGCACCCAGCCCCTTGGTCACGCCAGTGCCCAGTTGCAGGATGGTACGCGCACCAATGCTTTTGAGCGCTTGTGCGTCTGTGTTGGCGCAGATGAATTCCACGCCTTCGATGTTGCTCTTAACCATGTGGTTAACAGCATTGCCACCGCCACCACCAACACCGATAACTTTGATTACCGGGCTTTGCGGGATGTTGTCTACGAGTTCGAACATGGTCCCTCTCCTTTCATTTCTCTAGTTTTTTTCGCCTACTTCTACCGCTTTGAATCTGTTTACAGCTCAAGCTTTAAAAGTTGCCCTGTACCCAGCGCTTGAGGCGCTCAAGCACAGGGGCTTTTTGTTCGTCACTGCTGTAGTTGTCGCGGTTGCTGATACCCGATATCGAAATACCGTCTGACTGCTTTTGCAGCCCGTACAACAACAAGCCCACAGCGGTGGAATAAATCGGATTGCGCACAACGTCGGTGAGGCCCTTGAAACTGTGCGGCACACCCAGACGGACCGGCATGTGGAAGATCTCTTCGGCCAGTTCGACCGCGCCTTCCATCTTTGAAGTACCACCGGTCAACACGATGCCCGCCGGAATCAGGTCTTCGTAACCGCTGCGACGCAGCTCGGCCTGAATCAGGGTGAACAGCTCGTCGTAACGCGGCTCGACCACTTCGGCCAGGGCCTGACGGGACAGTTCACGGGGTGGGCGATCGCCCACGCTTGGCACCTTGATGGTTTCGCCGGCACCGGCCAGTTTGGCCAGTGCACAGGCGTAACGAATCTTGATTTCTTCGGCATATTGCGTTGGTGTACGCAACGCCATGGCGATGTCGTTGGTCACCTGGTCACCGGCAATCGGTATCACTGCCGTATGGCGAATCGCGCCTTCGGTGAAGATCGCGATGTCGGTGGTGCCGCCGCCGATATCAACCAGGCAAACGCCCAGTTCCTTTTCATCATCGGTCAGTACCGAGTAAGCCGATGCCAACTGCTCAAGGATGATGTCGTCCACCTCAAGGCCACAGCGGCGTACACACTTCTCGATGTTTTGCGCGGCATTCACGGCGCAGGTCACGACGTGAACCTTGGCTTCAAGACGTACGCCCGACATGCCCAGTGGCTCACGTACGCCTTCCTGGTTATCGATCACATAGTCCTGCGCCAGGGTGTGCAGCACACGCTGGTCAGCCGGGATCGCGACAGCCTGGGCGGCGTCGAGGACGCGCTCAAGGTCGGCGGTGCTGACTTCACGATCACGAATCGCCACGATGCCGTGGGAATTCAGGCTGCGGATGTGATTGCCGGCCACGCCGACAAATGCCGAGTGAATCCGGCAACCGGCCATCAGCTGCGCTTCTTCGATGGCGCGCTGGATCGATTGCACGGTGGACTCGATGTTCACCACCACGCCTTTCTTCAGGCCACGGGACGGGTGCGTGCCAATACCGACGATTTCGATCGTGCCGTCTTCACCGACCTCGCCTACCAGCGCAACCACCTTGGAGGTGCCGATATCGAGGCCGACGATCATTTTGCCGCTTTGCACATTTGCCATGGGTCCTGCCTCTTCTTAATTCTTCGCGACAGCGGGTTGGGCTATCGTGGGTGCCACAGGTTCCCGCCAGCCGACGGCCAATCCGTTGGCATAACGCAAATCGATGCGCGCTATGTTTGTAATCTGTTCTTTCAGCGTTTTTTCATAGATGGCTATGAAGCGACGCATTTTTTCTACCAGATGATCGCGCCCCAACAACAGCTCGATCCCGGGCCCTGCACTACCGGCTCCAGTGGTCAGGAACCAGCTACCGCGCTCACGCAACTCCAGCCGGGCTATGGAAAAGCCCATCGGACGCAGCATCTGGCTCAACACCTGATACTGCTGCATCACCTGCTGCTGAGCCCGTTGTGGACCAAACAGCTGCGGCAAATGTTCGTAATTGGCCAGCTCACGCGGGGTGAACGCCTGGCCCTGGTTGTTCAACAGTGCCTCATCCCCCCAACGCGCAACCGGCAGTTGCTCTTCAAGGCGAATCACCACCTGATCGGGCCACACGCGACGGACTTCGGCGTGGGCGATCCAGGGCATCTGCTCGAGCTCGGTGCGCATGCCTTCCAGGTCTACGGTGAAGAAGCTCGCTGCCACATAAGGGGCAATGCGCTGCTGCACGGCTTGCTGGCTGATATAGGTCAAATCGCCCTGCACGTTGATATTGGTGATCGGGCGGTCGGCATAGGGCATCAGGCGCTGCGCACCTTCATAGGTGCCATAACCCAACGCCACCAGCAGCACCGGCCAGAACAACGCTTTCAAAAAGCCGAAATTGGCTTTTGGCAAACGCACCGACATCGGCTCTTTCGCCACCATCCGGCTGGCGCCACGCGGCACCGGCTTGCGGCCGGGAGCGGGTGGTTGATGACGAAGCGATGCACCTTGCATGGACTTAACCCCGCGCCTCTAAACTTGCCGCCAGAATCGACAGCACCAGCTGTTGGAAATCCAGACCCGCCGCCTTGGCCGCCATCGGCACCAGGCTGTGATCGGTCATGCCCGGCGCGGTGTTGACTTCCAGCAGCCAGAACTGGCCTGCAGTGTCCTGCATCACGTCCAGACGGCCCCAACCGGCAATGCCGATCGCCTCGCAGGCTTTCGCCGTGAGGTCCATGAGCTCCTGTTCCTTGGCACTGTCGAGGCCGCACGGGATCCGATACTGGGTATCGTTGGCCACGTACTTGGCGTCGTAGTCGTAAAAGCTGTGGGGCGTACCCAGGGCAATCGGTGGCAACACCTGGTCACGCAGGGTGGCGATGGTGAACTCGGGACCTGTGATCCACTGCTCAACCAACACTTGCGAGTCGTACTTGCTGGCATCGGCCCACGCGACGATCAACTCGTCCACGTTACTCACTTTGGCCATACCGATACTTGAACCTTCATGAGCCGGTTTGACGATCAAAGGGAAGCTCAGTTCCTTGGCCGCAGAAATACAATCGGCTTCGCTGCTCAATACTGCGTGACGTGGCGTTGGAATACCCAGGCTGTGCCACACCTGTTTGGTGCGCAGCTTGTCCATGGCCAGGGCCGACGCGAGGATGCCGCTGCCGGTGTAAGGAATGCCCAGGCACTCCAGTAGGCCTTGCATGCTGCCGTCTTCACCGCCACGACCATGAAGGATGATGAACGCGCGGTCGATTTTTTCGCTGGTGATACGGGTGATGAAGTCATCGCCCACATCAATACCGAAGGCATCCACACCGGCGCTTTGCAGCGCGCCCAGCACGGCATTGCCCGACTTCAACGAGACTTCACGCTCAGCGCTTTTGCCGCCGAACAACACGGCCACACGGCCGAAATCGGCTGGGGCAATGGTCGAGAACAGATTGGCATAGGCAGCAGTCATTTCAACTTTCCTTCACTGGTAGCGGCAACAGCGCCGGCGAACAGCGGGCTCTTGATAAGTTGCGGTGCCAGACGGCCGATATCGCCCGCCCCTTGGCACAACAGAATGTCGCCAGCGCGCAGCAGCGGCTTGACGATCGGCGCCAGCTCGACGCCGCGCTCGATGTAGATCGGGTCCAGCTGGCCGCGCTGACGGATGCTGTGGCACAGCTGGCGGCTGTCAGCCCCGGGAATCGGCTCTTCGCCAGCCGGGTAGACTTCCATCAACAGCAATACGTTGGCATCGGCCAGTACCTGGACGAAATCGTCGTACAGGTCACGGGTGCGGCTGAAACGGTGCGGCTGGTACACCATCACCAGGCGACGTTCCGGCCAGCCACCACGTACGGCCTTGATCACCGCGGCGACTTCGGTCGGGTGGTGACCGTAGTCATCGACCAGCATCACGCTGCCGCCATCAACTGGCAGCTCGCCATAAACCTGGAAGCGTCGCCCCACCCCTTCAAAGCCCGACAGGCCCTGAACGATGGCTTCATCGCTGATGCCTTCATCAGAGGCTATGCAGATGGTGGCAAGGGCATTGAGCACGTTGTGGTTGCCCGGCATGTTCACCGACACATCCAGCGGCTCGCGGTCAGGGCGCAACACGGTGAAGAAGGTTTGCATGCCCTGCTGGCGCACATTGATCGCGCGTACATCAGCGTTTTCGCTGAAGCCGTAGGTCACGGTCGGACGCTTGACCAGCGGCAGGATTTCACGCACCACCGGATCGTCCAGGCACAGCACGGCCAAGCCGTAGAACGGCAGGTTGTGCAGGAACTCGACGAAGGTCTTCTTCAGCTTGTTGAAGTCGCCTTCGTAGGTCGCCATATGGTCGGCGTCAATATTGGTGACCACCGCCACCAACGGCTGCAGATGCAGGAAGCTGGCATCGCTTTCATCAGCTTCGGCAATCAGGTAACGGCTGGTACCCAGTTGTGCATTGGTACCGGCTGCATTCAGGCGGCCACCGATCACGAACGTCGGGTCCAGGCCACCGGCCGCGAACACCGAGGCCAGCAAGCTGGTGGTAGTGGTTTTGCCGTGGGTACCGGCAACAGCGATACCGTGGCGATAGCGCATCAGCTCGGCCAGCATCTCGGCACGAGGCACCACCGGAATGCGGCGCTCAAGTGCGCTCGCAACCTCGGGGTTGGAGGTATTCACGGCACTCGATACCACCAGCACATCGGCGTTGGCAGCGTTCTCGGCGCGGTGGCCGATATAAATGTGTGCGCCGAAGGACTCGAGCCGCTCGGTCACAGGCGAAGCGTTCAGGTCCGAGCCCGACACTTCATAGCCCAGGTTCAGCAACACTTCGGCGATACCGCACATTCCCACACCGCCGATACCGACGAAGTGGATGCGACGGATACGGCGCATTTCCGGTTGTGGCATAGCTTTTTGATTCTCAACCATTGGCCACCTCCAGGCAGATATCTACAACGTTGCGGGTCGCATCGGGTTTGGCCAGGCGGCGGGCATTGGCCGCCATGCTGTTGAGTCGTTCCGGTTGCATCAAAACCTCTGTCAGGCGTGCAGCCAGTTCGGCTGCGCCAGTTGTCGCTTGCGGCATCAGGAAGGCTGCGCCCTCGCGTGCCAAAAAGTCGGCGTTACGGCTCTGATGGTCATCGATCGCGTGGGGCAATGGCACCAGCAGCGAAGGCAGACCGGCCGCAGCCAGTTCACTGACGGTCAGCGCGCCTGCGCGACAAACCACCAGGTCGGCCCAGCCATAGGCATGGGCCATATCCTTGATAAAAGGCTGTACGTCAGCCTCGACGCCGACCGCGACATAGCGCTCGGCGGTAATCCGGTCATGCTGCTTGCCGGCCTGGTGAAACACTTCAGGGCGAACGTCAGCCGGGACCTTGGCCAGCGCTTCAGGCAACAACTTGTTCAACGGCTCGGCGCCGAGGCTGCCGCCCAGTACCAGCAAGCGCGCCTTGCGCCCTTCGAGCGCAGCCCGAGGCGCCAGGGTAAACAGCTCGGGGCGTACCGGATTACCGGTGCTACGCAGCGTCTGCGAGGCTGCAAAGGTGCCGGGAAAGGCTTCGCACACCCGGCTGGTCATCGGCACCAGCAGGCGGTTGGCCGTACCGGCTACCGCGTTCTGCTCGTGAATGATCACCGGTACACCGCAGGTTTTCGCCGCCAGGCCGCCAGGCCCGGTCACGTAACCGCCAAAACCCAGCACACACACCGGCTTGAGTTGACGAATGATCCTGCGCGCCTGAAACAGCGCCTTGAGCAGTACAAAAGGGGCCTTGAGCAACGACAGCTTGCTCTTGCCACGCAGGCCCGCCACGTTAATCAGGTGCAGTTTGAAACCGGCAGGCTCGACCAGTTCATTCTCGATGCCACGGGGCGTACCGAGCCAGTGCACGGTGTAGCCGCGGGCTTCGAATTCGCGGGCGCAAGCCAGCGCCGGGAACACGTGGCCACCGGTGCCGCCCGCCATGATCAGCACGTTAGCGCCCATGGGTCGGCTCCTCTGCAAAGTCGCTTTCTTTGAAATCGGTCTCTTCACTGCCCAGGTGGGTTCGACTCTCCCACTCGATGCGCAGCAACAGCCCCATGCACACGCAGCAAATCACCAGCGAGCTGCCGCCATAACTGAGGAACGGCAGGGTCAGGCCCTTGGTTGGCAACAAGCCGACGTTTACCCCGATATTGATCAGGAACTGGCCGATCCACAGGAACGACAGGCCATAGGCCATATAAGCCGAGAAATACTGTTTGGCGCGCTCGGCCCACATGCCGATGTACATGCCGCGCACACACACGAATACGAACAGGGCCACGGTCAGCAGCGAGCCGACAACACCCAGCTCTTCTGCCAGTACCGAAAACACGAAGTCGGTATGTGCTTCAGGCAGGTAGAACTGCTTCTGCACACTGTTGCCCAGGCCCACGCCAAACCACTCGCCGCGACCGAAGGCGATCAGGGCCTGGGTCAACTGGTAGCCGGAGCCGAACTGGTCGGACCACGGGTCGGTAAAGGTAATCAAACGCGCCATACGGTAAGGCTGTGCCTGTACCAGCACGAACACCGCGCCGACAGCCAGCGCCACCATCAGAGCGAAACGGAACAGGCCGACACCACCGAGAAACAGCATGGCAGCAGCGGCGCCCATCATCACAACCGTGGCTCCGAAGTCGGGCTCCATCAGCAGCAGGCCGGCCATTGGCAGCAGCACGATAAATGGCTTGAAAAAGCCCATCCAGCTATCCCGCACTTCCTTCTGCTGACGCACCAGGTAGCCCGCCAGGTAGATCACCACAAAGACCTTGGCGATCTCCGAAGGCTGCACGTTGAAGAAGCTGAAACCGATCCAGCGCATCGAGCCGTTTACCTCACGGCCAATGCCCGGGATCAGTACGGCCACCAGCAAACCGAATGCACCGATCAGCAACATGAAGCCCATGCGTTGCCAGGTCGCGATCGGCACCATCATGGTCATGATGCATGCGCCCAGGCCGAGCACGATGTAAAACAGGTGGCGGATCATGTGGTACAGGGTGTTGCCCGACTGCAACGCCGCCACTTCGGACGAAGCCGAAGTGATCATCACCAGCCCCAGACCGAGCAAGGCCAGGCAACCGGCGAGCAACGGGAAGTCGAGGTCGATGCCACGGCCCGTAATCAGCGGTGAAGGATAAGGCTTGAGGATGCCGAACATCATGCCAGCACCTCCACGGCGCGAGCGAACAACTGGCCGCGCTCTTCGTAGTTTTTGAACATGTCGAAACTGGCGCAGGCTGGCGACAGCAAGACTGCATCACCCGATTGCGCCAGTGAGCGGCTCAGTGCGATGGCTTCGTCCAGCGAACCGGCACGCACTTGCGGCACGGCATCGCCAAGGGCGTCGGCTATCAGCCCCGCATCACGACCTATCAACACTGCCGCGCGGCAGTGCTTGGCAACCGAATCACGCAAGCCGCTGAAATCCGCGCCCTTGCCGTCGCCGCCGGCGATAAGGATCAGCTTGCCATCCATGTCCATCCCCAGCCCTTCGATAGCAGCCAGTGCCGCGCCGACGTTGGTGGCCTTGGAGTCGTTGTAGTAGCTCACGCCATCCAGCTCGCGCACCCACTGACAGCGATGCTCAAGACCGGTGAAATTGCGCAGGCTGGCGAGCATGGCGTCGAACGGCAGACCAACCGCGTGACCCAGCGCCAGGGCAGCCAGGGCATTGGCCTGATTATGTGCGCCACGCACTTTCAGCTCGCGCACGGGCATGAGGTTCTGGAATTCGAAAGCGAGGTATTTTTCGCCATTTTCTTCACGCAGGCCGAAGGCCTTGAAGTCCGGCGCGCTGAGGCCGAAAGTCCAGCACGGCTGACCTTCGCTCATCAGCGGGCGGGTCAGGGTATCCTGACGATTGACCACCACCTGCCGGGCGCCACGGAAGATCCGGTGCTTGGCCAGGTGGTACGCAGGCAGGCCGCTGTAGCGGTCCATATGGTCTTCGCTGACATTGAGCACTGTGGCCACTTCAGCACCCAGCTGGTTGGTGGTCTCCAGCTGGAAGCTCGACAGCTCCATCACGTACAGCTCGATATCATCGCTGAGCAGGTCCAGTGCCGGCGTGCCAAGGTTGCCACCCACCGCAACGCGCTTGCCGGCTGCCGCAGCCATTTCACCGACCAGGGTGGTCACGGTGCTTTTGGCGTTGGAACCACTGATTGCCACGATAGGCGCTTTCGCGTTACGCGCGAACAGGTCGATGTCGCCCGACAGTTTCACGCCGCGGGCAGCAGCAGCTTGCAGCGCCGGAGTCGCCAGGGCCAGGCCGGGGCTCACGTAAAGCTCGTCGGCGCGGCACAGGAATTCGACATCCAGCTCGCCACAACGCACTTCCACTTGCGGGTAGTCACGGCGCAGCGTGGCAAGCTCCGGCGGGTTTTCCCGCGTATCTGCCACGGCAAACGACACGCCCCGTTGCGCCAGGAAGCGCACCAGGGACATGCCGCTCTTGCCGAGGCCGACAACGATGCGGAAGTGGTCAGAAGCGATCAGAGACACAGGTTCTACCTCAGCTTCAGTGTGGCAAGGCCGACCAGTACGAGAATCACGGTAATGATCCAGAAGCGGACGATCACACGTGGCTCAGGCCAGCCTTTGAGTTCAAAGTGGTGATGAATCGGCGCCATGCGGAACACCCGCTTGCCGGTCAACTTGAAGGACGCTACCTGGATCACCACGGACAGGGTTTCCATCACGAACACACCGCCCATGATGAACAACACGATTTCCTGGCGCACGATCACGGCGATAGTGCCCAGGGCTGCGCCCAGCGCCAGTGCGCCGACATCACCCATAAAGACTTGTGCCGGGTAGGTGTTGAACCACAGGAACCCGAGACCGGCGCCAATCAATGCGCCGCAGAACACAATCAACTCACCCGCGCCCGGTACATAAGGGATCAGCAGGTAGTCGGCAAATTTCACGTTGCCCGACAGGTAGCAGAAGATACCCAGCGCACCGCCGACCATCACGGTGGGCATGATCGCCAGGCCATCGAGGCCGTCAGTCAGGTTGACCGCATTGCTCGAACCCACGATCACAAAGTAGGTGAGAACAACAAAGCCGATGCCCAGCGGAATGCTGGCGTCCTTGAGGATGGGCAGGATCAGCGTGGTTTCCACCGCGCTTGGCGCCGTCACGTACAAGAAGATCGCCGCGCCCAGACCGAACACCGACTGCCAGAAATACTTCCAGCGGCTTGGCAAGCCACGGGAGTTTTTTTCGATTACCTTGCGGTAGTCATCCACCCAGCCGATGGCGCCGAACAACAGGGTCACGATCAGCACGACCCACACATAACGGTTGCTCAGGTCAGCCCACAACAGGGTGCTGATGGCGATGGCCGACAGGATCAACGCGCCGCCCATGGTCGGAGTGCCCGATTTGGACAGGTGCGATTGTGGGCCGTCATTACGTACCGACTGGCCGATCTGACGGTTTTGCAGGGTGCGGATCATCCACGGCCCCAGGCACAGCGACAAGGTCAACGCGGTCAGCACCCCGAGGATCCCGCGCAGGGACAGGTACTGGAAGACCGCGAAGCCTTTATGGAACTGTTGCAGATACTCCGCTAGCAGCAGCAGCATTAATGTTTCTCCCCGCTGGAACCGCACAAAGCCGCAACGACGTTTTCCATCGCAGCGCTGCGCGAGCCCTTGATCAAAATAGTGGTGTTTGTTTCGTGCTCAGCGCGAAGCGCCTTGATCAGGTCAGCCTGATTGGCGAAGTGACGAGCCTGGTGTCCAAAAGCAGTGACGGCATGAGCCATCATGGGTCCCACCGCATAGAGCGCTGAAACTTTGTCGGCGGCATAAGCGCCTACTTCACGATGTCCTTGCTCCGCCCACTCACCCAGTTCGCCAATATCTCCGAGCACCAGGACGGTGCGGCCGGAAAAGGCGGCGAGTATATCAACGGCAGCGCACATTGAGGTGGGGTTTGCGTTGTAAGTGTCATCAATAATTCGCAGGCCCGCGGCGGTCAATTGCGCGACAGCGCGACCTTTTACCGGCAACACGGCTTCAAGGCCGGTTTTGATACCAAACAGCGACACGCCGAGGGCGTGAGCAGCTGCCGCAGCGGCCAGTGCGTTGGCCACGTTGTGGGTGCCCAACAGGTTAAGTTGGACCTGCTCGCTACCCAGCGGGCTGTGCAAGGTGAAGCCCGGGCAACCGCGAGCGTCACGGCTCAGATCGCTGGCATAAAAATCGGCTTGAGGGTTGTTCAAGGCAAAACTCAGCACCTTGCGCCCCGCTGCCCGGTTATTCCAGATGGCGAATGCCTTGTCATCCAGATTCAGGACAGCGATTCCGTCAGCCTTCAGCCCTTCGATGATTTCGCCCTTGGCTTCGACGATTTTATCCGGGCCACCGAACTCGCCCACGTGAGCAGTACCGGCATTGTTGAGCACGGCGACATGGGGCTGGGTCATGGCCACGGTGTAGGCAATTTCGCCGAGGCGCGAAGCGCCCAGCTCAATAACCGCAGCCGTGTGCTCAGCTGTCAGTTCCAGCAGCGTCAACGGCACGCCCAGATCGTTGTTCAGGTTGCCTTTGGTTGCCAGCACCGGGCCACGGGTGCGCAGAATGCAGGCGAGCATTTCTTTGACCGTGGTCTTGCCGCTTGAGCCGGTAATCGCCGCCACCGGTTTGTCGTAGCCGGCACGGTTGAGCGCACCCAGGCGACCCAAAGCTTCGCGGGTGTCCTTGACCACCAGTTGTGGCAGCGCCGACTCCGGCACTTCGCGCTCAACCAGCGCGGCAACGGCGCCCTTGGCAGCCACTTCATTGAGGTAGTCGTGGCCATCGAAACGCGGGCCGGTCAGCGCAATAAACAGCTGACCCTTGCTGATCGCCCGGCTGTCGATGCTGACCCCACTGAAACGGCAGTCGACTTCAACCACTCGCCCCTGCAGGGCAGCAGCCACTTCACTGAGCAACAGAGGCTTAAGCATGGGCAGCCTCCCAAGTGTTCAAGGCTTTTTCGGCTTCGACCAGATCAGAGAAGTCATGGCGTTCGCCGTTGATTTCCTGATAGTCCTCATGACCTTTACCCGCCAGCACGATCACGTCTTCTGCCTGTGCATTGGCAATAATCCGGGCAATGGCATCGCCGCGACCGGCGACAAAGGTGACGTTCTGCGGCGCAGCGAAACCGCCACGGATATCATCGAAGATCTGCCCTGCAGCTTCGGTGCGCGGATTGTCGTCAGTGACCAGAACACCATCAGCCAAACGCTCAACCACCTGCGCCATCAACGGGCGCTTGCCGCGGTCACGGTCGCCGCCGCAGCCGAACAGGCACAGCAGTTGGCCCTTGACATGCGGGCGCAGGGCTAGCAGTACTTTTTCCAGTGCATCCGGGGTGTGGGCGTAGTCGACCACCACCAGCGGCTTGTTGCCGCCACCCAAACGCTGCATGCGACCGACCGGGCCTTCCAGCTTGGGCAGCACTTTGAGAATTTCGTCCAGCGGGTAGTCCAGCCCGAGCAAGGCGCCAACGGCAGCCAATACGTTACTCAGGTTGAAACGCCCCAGCAGCGAGCTGCGCAACAGATGCTCGCCTTGCGCCGTCACCACGGTGGCCCGCACACCGTCATCATCAAAAATGGCATCACGGCAGTACAAGGTGGCCCCTGTGTCCTCAAGGCTATAGCTGATCAGGCGCGACTCATGCTTTTCAGCGGCCAGTTGGCGGCCAAATTCATCGTCCAGGTTCAGCACCCGGCAGCGCAGGTCCGGCCAGGCAAACAACTTGGCCTTGGCGGCGGCGTAAGCCTCTATCGTGCCGTGGTAATCCAGATGGTCGCGGGACAGATTGGTCAGCACAGCGACGTCAAATGCCAACGCACTGACGCGCCCCTGATCCAGGCCATGGGAAGAAACCTCCATCGCTACCGCTTTGGCCCCGGCCTTTTTCAGGTCGGCCAGCATGGCCTGTACGGCAATCGGGTCTGGCGTGGTGTGACGGCCACTTTGCAGCGCGCCATAAAAACCGGTGCCCAAGGTGCCGACGATGCCGCAGTGCTGACCCAGCAGGTCAAGCGCCTGGGCCACCAGCTGAGTGACGCTGGTTTTGCCGTTGGTGCCAGTGACACCTACCAGATTCAGATGCCGGCTGGGCTCACCATAAAAACGCCCGGCGATATCCGACAGCTGGGCCGCAAGGCCCTTGACCGGAATCAGCGGCACGGCAGAGATAGGCAGCACATCAGCGCCGTCCACTTCATAGGCCACGGCAGCAGCGCCGCGCTTAAGGGCGTCAGCGATATGTTCACGACCATCGAGCTTGCCGCCAGGCACCGCAAGGAACAGATCACCTGCGCGTACATTGCGGCTGTCGAGGGTCAGTTCACGGATCAGCAGATCGTGACCGGCGTGAGGAAAAATCTTGTTCAGGCTCAGGGACATTAGCCACGCCCTCCTTTGGCTGCTGCAGCGGCTGCCGCTGCTTGTTGCTCCGCTGCCGTTGGCAGGTTATCCGGGATCACGTTCATCAGACGCAGCGTGCCGGACATGACTTTGCTGAATACCGGTGCCGAAACCAGACCACCGAAGTAGCCCGCCTTGCTCGGCTCATCGATCACCACGACGATCGCGTACCGCGGGTCGCTCATGGGACCAAAGCCGGCAAACAGGGAACGGTAGGAGTTCACTGCGTAGCCTTTTACCCCACCACCCGTGGTTTTACGCGCCGTACCCGACTTGCCGCCGACGTGATACGCCGGAACCTTGGCACGCCATACACCACGCGGGTTTTCGATTACTTCCTGGAGCATGCCCTGCAGCGTCTTGGCGACTTGCTCCGGCATGACCTGAGCGGCCTGAACAGGTTTGTCCTTGTCTGTCTTGAGCAGGGTCAGCGGAGCGAGCTTGCCGTTGTTGGCCAGGGCCGAGAAGGCATGCACCAGCTGGATCGCGGTCACGGACACGCCGTAGCCGTAAGACAGGGTCGCGGTTTCCGCCTTGCGCCATTCACGGTAGTTGGGCAGGTTGCCCACACGCTCGCCCGGGAAGCCCAGACCGGTGTCCTGGCCCAGGCCCATCTTGGCCATCTGGCGGAAGATCGCTTCACCGCCGATATCGAAGGCCACCTTGCTCATCCCCACGTTACTGGAGTTGATCAGGATGCCGGTCAGGTCGAGGACCGGACCTTCAGTGCGCGATACGTCACGAATGGTGTATTTGCCCAGCTGCAAGGTGCCCGGGTACACCTCAACCTTGTCGGTGGGTTTCCAGCGCCCGGTTTCCAGGGCGGCACTCATGGAGATCGGTTTGACCGTCGAGCCCGGCTCGAACACGTCGATCATGGCGCGGTTACGCATCATCGCCGGTTGCAGGTTGCGCCGGTTATTCGGGTTGTAGGTGGGTTGGTTGACCATGGCCAGAATCTCGCCGGTCTTCACATCCATGATCACCAGGCTGCCAGCCTTGGCGCCGTTCTCGACCAGCGCATTGCGCAGTTCGCGGTTGGCCAGGTATTGCAGGCGCAGGTCAATCGACAACGCCAAGGTCTTGCCGGCCTTGGCGTTTTTGGTCACTTGCACGTCTTTGATCAGACGCCCGCGCCGGTCCTTGATCACTTGCCGCTTGCCCGGCACCCCGGCCAGCCATTCGTCATAGGCCAGTTCGACGCCTTCGCGTCCTTTATCGTCGATATCGGTAAAGCCGACCATATGCGCCGTCACCTCACCCGCAGGGTAGAAACGACGGAACTCTTCAATGCCATAAACACCCGGCACCTTGAGGTCGAGCACCACCTGGCCCTGCTCGGGAGTCAGGCCCCGCACCAGATAGATAAATTCTTTGTTGGCTTGCTGTTCCAGGCGTGCGGTCAGCACCTTGGGGTCTTGCCCAAGCGCGTGTGCCAGGGCTGGCCAACGGTCTTTGGCAACCTGCATTTCCTTGGCATTGGCCCACAGGGTGGTCACCGGCGTGCTCACGGCCAAAGGCTCGCCATTGCGGTCGGTAATCAGGCCACGGTGTGCAGGGATAGGGATATGCCGCAAGCTGCGAGCATCTCCCTGGCCCTTGAGGAAGTCATGGTCGATAACTTGCAGATAAACGATCTGGCACGCGATTGCACCTACCAGCAGTGCCAGCAATGCCAGCACCACACGAAAACGCCACGGATAGAGCGCGCCTTCGAGTTTGATCATGGCGCCACCATTCGAACTTCTGCTGCGCCAGGAATGCGCATCTTCAGTTGTTCGCTGGCCAGGGTTTCGATGCGGCTATGGGCAGTCCAGGTGCTCTGCTCGAGAATCAGGCGGCCCCATTCGGCCTGCGCCTTGTCCCGTACGCTCAGCTCCCCGTACAGGGTGTTGAGCAACTGGCGGTTCCAGTGGGCGCTATACGAAACGCCCACAGCCGAAACCAGCACGCCAATAAACAACAGCAGCATGAAAAAACTTCCGCCGGGAAGTGGTTTGGCGAAGAGCTTGTTCAACGAAGCTTCTCCGCGACGCGCATGACAGCGCTGCGCGAGCGCGGATTGGCTTTGAGTTCGGCATCGGACGCGGTCTGTGCCTTGCCATGAATCTTGATCTTCGGTTCGAAGGCAACGTGCTGCACGGGCAAGCCGCGCGGCAGGTTGTCGGGCTCGCCCTTGACCAGTTTGCGCATAAACAGTTTGACGATGCGGTCTTCCAGCGAGTGGAAGCTGATAACGACCAGGCGGCCGCCGATTGCCAGGGACTCAAGGGCAGCTTCAAGGCCAGCCTCAAGGTCACCCAGTTCGTTGTTCACATGAATGCGCAGGCCCTGGAAAGTACGGGTTGCCGGGTGCTTGCCCTTCTCCCAGGCCGGGTTGGCCACTTTCAGCACTTCGGCCAGGTCGCCTGTACGCTCGAACGGCTTGATATCGCGACGCTCGACAACCGCACGGGCCATGCGACCGGAAAACCGCTCTTCGCCGTATTCCTTGAATACGCGGGCGATTTCCTCCTGGGAGGCAGTGTTGACGAACTCGGCCGCGCTGATACCGCGATCAGGGTCCATACGCATGTCCAGCGGGCCGTCATTCATAAAGCTGAAGCCGCGCTCCGGGTCGTCAAGCTGTGGCGAAGAGACACCCAGATCAAGCAACACGCCGTCGACCTTGCCAGCCAGACCGCGCTCGGCAATTTCGGATCCCATTTCCGCAAAACTGCGCTGCACAATGACAAAGCGGCCGTCTTCGGCCGCCAGCGCTTGCCCGGTGGCAATCGCTTGTGGATCTTTATCGAACCCGAGCAGACGCCCCTCAGGGCCCAGCTTCTGGAGTATCAGGCGGCTATGTCCGCCGCGACCGAAGGTGCCATCCAGATAGCATCCATCAGGGCGTACGGCGAGAGCCTCTACGGCTTCGTCGAGCAGTACGGTGATGTGGTTGAAGCCGCTATCTATAGTCACAGAATTAAATCACGCAGTTCGTCAGGCATCGCGCCCGGTTGTTGAATGGCTGCAAGGTCAGCGGCAGAAACCGCCTCCCAAGCATCCTCGTCCCACAGTTGAAACTTGTTCAGCTGGCCCACCAGCATTGCGCGCTTGTCCAGTCGGGCATATTCACGCAAGCGGGGCGGTACCAGAAAACGACCACTGCCATCGAGCTCAAGGTCGACGGCGTTACCAATCAACAGACGTTGCAAGCGGCGGTTTTCTTCACGCAGCGAAGGCAACGCCCGAAGCTTGGTTTCAATCAACTCCCACTCATCGAGGGGGTACACACACAAGCAGGGATCAACGGCATCAATGGTCACGATCAGTTGCCCGGAACTGCGCAAATTCAACTCGTCACGGTACCGGCTCGGCATTGCGAGACGGCCCTTGGCATCGAGACTGATTGCGTTGGCTCCGCGAAACACTGGCCGCATCTCCAAATATTAGCGTTTTACGTCTAAAAAACCCACTTCACGCCACTTTTCACCACTTATGCACACTATAGGAATGCGCCCACACCACCGTCAAGGAGCGGCCTACAGGAAAACCCTTACATAACGGAGATTTAGGAGGGGAAATAGACGTGGAGCAGTAAGCGGAGAGATTTTTTGACCCGCGACGTGCCGCAAATTCAAAGCTCTGGACTTCAAACTTAAAGTAGTTTGTTAAGAGTAAGAACTTTTCGGCATTACGTCGGGAAATAATCTTGCGATGAATTGCAGGGGGGATAAGGCAATTGCGAATATAGCAATCTGCCTGCAGCGCAGACAGAAGAAAAAAAGGTGGAGAGTCGATCTGTAAGCCGGGTTCTGTCGTGAACAGTCATTCGTCTACGATGGCCATCACTGGACATCTTTAGCAACCTACCCGGTCCCAGCGCGGGCCACGCCTTGGGACCCTATTTGGTCTTGCTCCAAGTGGGGTTTACCTAGCCACGAACTGTTGCCAGTCGTGCGGTGCGCTCTTACCGCACCTTTTCACCCTTACCGGCGCCGAAGCGCTTAGGCGGTTATTTTCTGTGGCACTTTCCGTAGGCTCACGCCTCCCAGGCATTACCTGGCACTTCGCCCTATGGAGCCCGGACTTTCCTCCCCCCCCTAATTTTCATAGAGGGCAGCGACTGTCCAATCGACTCTCCGGCGCGAAGATTAACTGTACAGAGCGTATAGAACAAGCGTTAAAAGCCGCAAGGCAGGTTGATTTGCCTGACTTGCGGCCTTTAGCCACGGGCTAGAACACAAAGAAATATCAAAGTGCCATCACGCGATATCAATTATTACTCACTTTTCTGCTTTTCAAGTGCAACTTGGTACAACACGTTTTTGCGCTCACCGGTTATTTCAGCTGCAAGTGCAGCAGCACGCTTGAGCGGCATTTCTTTAAGCAGCAAGTCGAGAATACGCATTGCCTCACTGCTGACCGCGTCTTCCGTTTCTGGCGCAGTCCAGCCGGCAACCAGAACCACACACTCGCCGCGCTGCTGGTTACTGTCGCTTTCAACAAAAGCGCGCAGCTCGGACAGGGGCAAACCTTTGAGCGTCTCGAATGTTTTAGTCAGCTCACGCGCCAGCAATGCCGGGCGCTCGGGCCCGAATACCAATTCAAGATCTTGCAGGCACTCAAGAATACGGTGCGGGGCCTCGTAAAAAATCAGTGTGCGCGGCTCTTCCTTAAGTAATTGCAGCCGCGAACGACGCCCAACCGCCTTGGCCGGCAGGAACCCCTCAAAGATAAAGCGATCAGAAGGCAGCCCCGCAGCCGACAAGGCGGCGATCAAGGCGCAGGCTCCCGGCACGGGCACGACCTTGATCCCGGCAGCGCGCGCCTGACGCACGAGGTGATAGCCGGGGTCGGAGATCAGCGGGGTACCGGCATCCGAGATCAATGCCACATCTTCACCCGCCAGCAAACGCTGGATAAACCGACTGCCTTCATCACGCTCGTTATGCTCGTGACAGGCACCCAGCGGCGTGGAGATACCAAAATGCTGCATCAAGCGCAGGGAGTGGCGCGTGTCTTCGGCCGCAATCAGCGATACATCACGCAATACCTTGAGCGCACGCGCACTGATGTCGTCCAGGTTACCGATGGGCGTGGCCACCACATAAAGTGAGCCAAGAACGGAATTCATATCACCTGGAGCAGTCAAAACGCACACCTCATAAGAGTTAAAGGCGCCATTGTAGCGCGTAGAGCCCTCATGAACGCACCCACCCTGCAGGCCGCAAAACGCCAACCGGGTAAACTTTTAATGCCACAACGTACATAACGCATCTAAATTCAGGCTTTATTGCCTCTAACATCGCGCCCCGGCCAGTGCTTGGGTACACTTCCCAACTCATTTGATCGAGTATCAGGAACACTACATGATCGCTTGCCTGCGGCTGTTCACTGCCCTCTGCCTTGCTGCCCTGCTGGCGGCTTGCGCCAGCTCGCCCTCGTCCAGCCTTGGCGAACTTCCACGGACCCCGGATGCCAGCCTTGAGCAATTGCTCCAGCAGGCCACCGAGAGCACCAATCCGGAAAAGGCCGCCCTGTTGCGCCTGTCGGCAGCCGACCTTGCCCTGCGCCAGCAAAACAACGCCCGCGCCGCGCAGATCCTGGCCATGGTCCCGCTGGACCAGCTCAAGCCCGCACAACAGGTTTTTGCCAACACCCTGGCAGCCGAACTGGCGATGAACCGCAATGATCCCAAGGCCGCAGTCGCCGCCCTGAATCATCCAAGCACATCGATCCTGGGCGAGCTGCCCGTCGACCTGCAAGTGCGCACCCGTACCGTGCATGCCCGCGCCCTGGAGGCTGACGGCCAGGCCCTGGCCGCCGCCCGTGAACGCGCAGCGCTGAGCCCGAACCTGACCGGCGATGCCGCCAACAGCAACAACGACGCTATCTGGGCACTGGTGGCCAGCTTGCCGGCCGAGCAACTGCACGCCCAGGGCAATGATGTACTGAGCGGCTGGATGTCCCTGGCCCTGGCGGTGAAAAGCGCCGGCACCCTGCAAGACCAACAGAACGCGATTGATCAATGGCGCGCACAGAACCCGGCCCACCCGGCCGCTATCCAGCTGCCGACCCCACTGGTCAAGCTCAAGGAGCTGGCCAGCCAGCCCCTGACCAAGATCGCCCTGCTGCTGCCACAGGACGGCCAACTGGCCTCGGTGAGCAAAGCACTGCGTGATGGCTTTATGGCTGCACATTATCAGGCCCAGCAAGCCGGCCAGAACCCGCCGAGCATTCAGTTCTATGACAGCTCGCGCCTGACCTCGCTGGACGAGTTCTACCGCCAGGCACAAGCCGACGGCGTGCAACTGGTGGTTGGCCCACTGGAAAAAAACCTGGTCAAGCAACTGAACAGCCGCCCGCAACTGCCGATTACCACCCTGGCCCTGAACTACAGCGAGGGCACCCAAGGCCCGGCGCAACTGTTTCAGTTCGGTCTGGCGGCTGAAGACGAAGCCCGCGAAGTGGCTCGCCGCGCCCGGGCCGACGGCCTGACCCGCGCTGGCGCCATGGTCCCGGTCGGTGAGTGGGGCGATCGCGTGCTCAAGGCATTCCGCCAGGAATGGGAAGCCCATGGCGGCACCGTCGTTGGCGTTGAACATATCGACAAACCTGTAGCCCTCGCCCAGCAAGTGGCCGATCTGGTGCAACTGCGCAAAAACGGCGGCTCGAGCGAACCAACGCGTCGCCAGGACATGCAGTTCCTGTTCCTCGCCGCGACCCCGCAGCAGGCCCAGCAGATCAAACCCACGCTGAACTACCAGTACGCAGGTGATCTGCCGGTATACGCAACCTCCCACGTATTCAGCGCCAGCGGCGACCAGAACCAGTACAACGACATGAACGGCATCCGTTTTTGCGAGACCCCCTGGCTCCTCGACCCGAACAACCCGCTACGCCAGCAAGTGACCGCACAATGGCCGCAAGCAGGCGGCAGCCTGGGCCGCCTGTATGCGATGGGTATCGACGCCTATCGCCTGGCACCGAGCCTGGGCCAGCTTAAAGCCCTGCCCGACAGCCGGATCGACGGTATGTCCGGCAGCTTGAGCATGAGCCCGACCCAACGTGTAGAACGTCAACTGCAATGGGCCGAATTCGCCAATGGCCAGCCTCAACGCCTGCCGGCTACCGCCAACTGATGCCCAAACGCTCAAGCCAGCAAACTGGCAAGGATGCCGAGCGCCTCGCGCTGCGGCATCTTGAGCAACAGGGTTTGCGCCTGCTGGCACAGAACTGGGCATGCAGGCGCGGCGAGCTGGATCTGGTCATGCTTGACGGCGATACAGTAGTATTCGTCGAAGTTCGTTACCGTCAACATGCGCAATGGGGTGGCGCACTGGCCAGTATTGACGGCCGCAAGCGTCAAAAACTGATACTTGCCGCCCAGCATTTCTTGCAGCAACAGACACGCTGGGCCAATCACCCGTGCCGCTTTGACGTGGTGACGATGGACAGCACAACACCCCGACTGAACTGGCTACGGAATGCCTTTGACAGCCAGTAGCGCTGCCAGGCCGATTCCAGCTCCCTTTTTCAACGATTTTGCTTTGCTTTGCGGGCTGCACATTCTTGTGCCGGGAAGTCACCCAGGAACACCTGGTTCACGCCCGACCAGCCGCCCTACTTAAGGTCACATAGATGGACATGCAATCCCGGATTCGCCAGCTTTTTCAGGCCAGCATCGACACCAAGCAGCAGGCGATGGAAGTGCTTGCCCCTCATATCGAGCAAGCCAGCCAGGTGATGGTTAACGCACTGCTCAATGAAGGCAAGATGCTCTCGTGCGGCAATGGCGGGTCGGCAGGCGACGCCCAGCACTTCTCATCCGAGCTGCTCAACCGCTTCGAGCGCGAGCGCCCGAGCCTGCCTGCCATCGCACTGACCACCGACACGTCGACGATCACCTCGATCGCCAACGACTACAGCTTCAACGAAATCTTCTCCAAGCAGATCCGCGCCCTGGGCCAGCCCGGCGACGTGCTGCTGGCCATTTCCACCAGCGGCAACTCGGCCAACATCATCCAGGCCATCCAGGCGGCCCACGATCGCGAAATGATCGTGGTCGCAATGACGGGCCGTGATGGCGGCGGCATGGCCTCGCTGCTGCTACCCGAGGACGTGGAGATCCGCGTTCCTTCCAGCGTCACTGCACGCATCCAAGAAGTCCACCTGCTGGCGATCCACTGCTTGTGCGATCTGATCGACAGCCAACTGTTCGGGAGTGAAGAATGACTTTAAATCGCCTAGGCCTGGTAGCCCTGACCCTGTGTCTTGGTCTGACCGCCGGTTGCAGCTCGGTACTGACCGCTACCCGCGACACCCCTATCGAGGATGATCGCGGCACCCGCACCTTCGGCAGCAAAATCGATGACTCGCTGATCGAAACCAAGGTCGCCGTGAACGTGGCCAAGGCCAATCCGGATCTGGATACCGGTTCGCACATCGTCGTCACCAGCTACAACGGTATCGTGCTGCTGGCCGGCCAGACCCCGCGTGCAGACCTCAAGGCCCAGGCCGAACAGGCGGCAGCTTCAGTCCAGCGGGTGAAAAAGGTCAACAACGAGCTGCAGGTCATGGCTCCTTCGTCAATCCTGGCGCGCAACAACGACGCCTGGCTGACCACCAAAATCAAGACCCAGATGCTGACTGACAGCGCCATCCCTGGCTCACGCATCAAAATCGTGACCGAGAACGGTATCGTCTACATGCTCGGCCTGGTCACCAAACAGGAGGCCGCCCGCGCCACCAGCCTGGTGCAAGGTGTTTCCGGGGTGCAGAAAATCGTCAAACTGTTTGAGTACATCGACTGACGGCCACGGCTGCCAGACACAAAAAAGGCGACCTTTTCAGGTCGCCTTTTTTATTACTTCACCACTTTCAGGCTTGGCCGACCTGTAGGTCGCGGCGGCTCGGATCCTGGCGGCGGACTATCGTCACCCGGCTCAACCTCGTCATCAGCCTCGAGAGGCTCTTCCAGGTCAAACACCATGCCCTGACCGTTCTCACGGGCGTAAACGCCCAGAATGGCTGCAATAGGCACGTACAAGGTGTGTGGTACACCACCAAAGCGCCCTTCAAAGCTTACTGCTTCGTTGTCCATGTGCAATTGACGCACGGCGGTTGGCGAAACATTGAGGACAATCTGCCCGTCACTGGCAAAACCCGCAGGCACTTGCACCTTGGGGTAGTCAGAGTTAACCAGCATGTGCGGAGTGCAGTCGTTATCAACGATCCACTCGTAGAGCGCACGCACCAGATAAGGTCGACTTGAATTCATCGAGGGCTCCTAAAGCTTTAGCGCATGTCGCGTTCGACACCAGACAGACTCGCCTGGAAAGCCTCACGCGCAAATTGGCGCTCCATATAGTCGAGCAGCGGCTTGGCTGGCCGCGGCAATTCAATACCCAAAACAGGCAGACGCCAGAGTATCGGCAATAGACAGCAGTCGACCAGACTTTGCTCATCACTGAGGAAAAAAGGTTTGTCGGCAAATAATGCAGAAACACCCGTCAGGCTCTCGCGCAACTCCTTGCGGGCTTGCACGCGCGCCGGCTCCTTGGTCCGCGAATCAAGAATCAGGTCGACCAGCGCACACCAGTCGCGCTGAATACGATGAATCAGCAGACGGCTATTGGCCCGTGCCACCGGGTACACCGGCAACAGCGGCGGATGCGGATAGCGCTCATCCAGATATTCCATCACCACAGTCGACTCCCACAACGCCAGGTCACGATCGACCAGGGTTGGCAGGCTGCCGTAGGGGTTCACTTCGATCAGCTTCGGCGGCTGACGGCCCGCCTCCACACTGATGATCTCGGCGCTGACACCTTTCTCTGCGAGCACAATGCGCACTCGGTGGGAATAGTGGTCGGCGGGGTCGGAGTAACAGGCCAACCGATTGGTCACGCCCATGGCGGTCCTCCTCGCTTGTTGAAATTATCGGGAGCGGAAAAACGAACGCGCCCAAGGAAAGCCTCTGATAACCACAGGCCAGGTGACTGGCAAGGTCATTGACCCCGCCTGTCACCCGCCCTGCACTGTTACCTTTTCAGAGACACCCTTGGGCGCGCACGATTAACAGCATTGCGTGTAACTATATCAGTGCACATCTTTCCAGTATTCGCGCTTGAGCAGATAAGCGAATACAAAAAGGAAGGCCAGGTAGATCAGCACGTAAGTACCGATGCGCTGATGCTCCAGCTTCACCGGGTTGGCCGAGTAGGCCAGGAAGGTCACAAGGTTCTTGATCTTCTCATCGAACTGCTCTTCAGTCAGGGCGCCGGTTTTTGGCAGCACTGTCAGCTGGTCGCACGCTTCATGGGTCAAAGGCGTGCCGGTGAGCGGATCATACTGCTTCTTGCCGTCTTCGACGATCTGTACTTGCTTGCAACCGATAACCTGACGACCCTGCAACGGTGCCAGCACGTTGGGCATGCCCACGTTCGGGAACACTTTGTTGTTCACACCCCAAGGGCGCGACGGGTCTTCGTAAAAGGCACGCAGGTAGCTGTACAGCCAGTCTGTGCCACGCACACGGGCCACCAGTGTAAGGTCAGGCGGTGCAGCACCGAACCAGGCCTTGGCATCGTTGGGCTGCATGCCGATGTTCATGTGGTCGCCAATCTTGGCACCGGTGAACACCAGGTTATCGAGCATGACCTCATGGGGAATGCCCAGGTCATCAGCGACCCGCTCATAACGCTGGAACTTGGCACTGTGACAACCCATGCAGTAGTTGGCGAACGTACGCGCACCATCCTGCAGGGCCGCCTTGTCAGAAACATCGATGTCGACCTTGTCGAGCTGCACGCCTTGCTCTGCCGCAAAGGAGAACACAGGCATTACCGCGAACATCAATACAGCAAATAGCTTTTTCATCAGCCAGTCACCCTTTCCGGAACCGGTTTGGTCTTCTCAAGCCTGGTGTAGAACGGCATCAGAATGAAGTAGGCGAAGTACAGGAACGTACACACCTGCGACAGCAGCGTGCGGCCCGGGGTAGGAGCCAAGACACCCAGCACACCCAGAATCACGAAGGAGATGCAGAACACCCACAGCCATACCTTGCTCATCCAGCCTTTGTAGCGCATGGATTTGACCGGACTGCGGTCAAGCCACGGCAACACGAACAGCACGGCAATCGCGGCGCCCATGGCAATCACGCCAAGCAGCTTGTCCGGGATGGCACGCAAGATCGCGTAGAACGGCGTGAAGTACCAGACAGGGGCAATGTGTTCCGGCGTTTTAAAGGCGTTAGCCTGTTCAAAGTTCGGTTTTTCCAGGAAGTAACCACCCATTTCCGGGAAGAAGAACACAATCGAGCAGAAGATAAACAGGAATACCACTACGCCGACGATATCTTTCACGGTGTAGTACGGGTGGAAGGGAATGCCATCCAGCGGTATGCCGTTTTCGTCTTTGTGTTTCTTGATATCCACGCCGTCCGGGTTGTTGGAGCCAACTTCGTGCAGGGCAAGAATGTGCAGCACCACCAGGCCCAGGATTACGATAGGCAAGGCCACGACGTGAAGGGCAAAGAAGCGGTTGAGGGTAATACCGGAGATCAGGTAGTCACCACGAATCCACTGGGTCAGGTCGTTACCGATAACCGGGATCGCACCGAACAGCGAAATGATCACCTGGGCGCCCCAGTAGGACATTTGCCCCCAAGGCAACAGGTAACCCATAAAGGCTTCAGCCATCAGGGCCAGATAAATCATCATGCCGAACAGCCAGACCAGCTCACGGGGCTTCTGGTAAGAGCCGTAGAGCAGGCCGCGGAACATGTGCAGGTAGACGACGATAAAGAACGCCGATGCACCGGTAGAGTGCAGCAAGCGCAGGATTGAACCGTATTCGACGTCACGCATGATGTATTCGACAGAAGCAAACGCCTCTTCTGCCGATGGCGTGTAGCTCATGGTCAGCCACACACCGGTAACGATCTGGTTGACCAGAACGAGCAGTGCGAGAGAACCAAAGAAATAGAAGAAGTTGAAGTTCTTCGGAGCGTAATACTTGCTGAGGTGGTCTTCCCACATTTTGGTGGCGGGGAAGCGGGCATCTACCCAATCCATGAACTTGCTCATTACGCGTTCTCCCCATCGAGGCCAACGACGACAATGTTGTCCGTCTCATAGTAGTACGGCGGCACTGGCAGGTTCAGCGGCGCTGGCTGGGCCTTGTACACGCGGCCGGCCAGATCATAGTGCGAACCATGACAAGGGCAGAAATAGCCGCCTACCCAGTCCTTGCCAAGATCAACCGGCGCGACCTCGGGACGGAACGTAGGCGAGCAACCCAAGTGGGTGCAAATACCGATCAACAACAGAATTTCTGGCTTGATCGACCGCAGCTCCGGATTTACATAAGCAGGCTGATCAGATTGCTTGGAATCCGGGTCAGCAAGCTGCCCTTCAATCTTCTTCAGATTTGCCAGGATTTCCTCGGTGCGACGTACGATGAATACCGGCTGGCCACGCCATTCAGCAATCATTTGCTGACCTGGCTCAACCTTTGCAATATTCACTTTCACCGGTGCGCCAGCGGCTTTCGCCTTGGCACTGGGAAACCACGACCCCACGAACGGGACCGCCGCCCCCACCGCTCCTGCAGCACCCACCACGGATGTGGCTGCTACGAGGAAGCGACGCCGGCCGACATTTACGCCGTCATTGCTCATTCAGTCCTCTCCCATCAGCTTTGTGGCCTGTTAAATCAGGCATCTACTAAATATGCATCTATTACTTATAAAAATTTTGCAGAATGGTAATGAAAAGCCCCTAGTCTTACAAGGTAATTACCGCTCTGGGGCGGCTACAGGCCTTGTAGTATAGGCGTTTGCTGGATGTGGCAAGTTGTCACACCGCTAAATCATCGCCCATAAAAAAAGCCCAGCTCCCGAAGGAGGCTGGGCTTTTTTGAACGAAGCTGCGAATTAACGCTTCGAGTACTGCGGACGCTTACGCGCTTTACGCAGACCGACTTTCTTACGTTCAACTTCACGAGCATCGCGAGTAACGAAGCCAGCTTTGCGCAGAGCGCCACGCAGGGTTTCGTCATACTGCATCAGTGCGCGAGTGATACCGTGGCGGATTGCGCCAGCTTGACCACTTACACCACCACCGATCACGGTGACGTAGATGTCGAATTTCTCGACAGTCTCAGTCAGTTCCAACGGCTGACGAACTACCATGCGGGCAGTTTCGCGACCGAAGAAATTCTCCAGAGTGCGGTTGTTGATGGAGATGTTACCGGTACCCGGACGCAGGAAAACGCGAGCGGTTGCGGTTTTACGACGGCCAGTGCCGTAGTTTTGAGTCGCCGACATAATGAACTATTCCGTTAAAACTTCAGTTCTTGGGGCTGCTGAGCAGTATGAGGGTGAGCAGCGCCCGCATAGACTTTCAGCTTACGGTACATGTCGCGACCCAGTGGGTTTTTAGGCAGCATGCCTTTAACCGCGGTCTCGATCACGCGCTCAGGAGCTTTGGCGATCAGCTTTTCGAAGTTGATCGACTTAATCCCGCCCGGGAAACCGGAGTGAGAGTAGTACATCTTGTCAGTGGTTTTAGCACCAGTAACACGGATTTGCTCAGCGTTGATAACAACGATGTAGTCACCGGTGTCAACGTGCGGAGTGTATTCCGGCTTGTGCTTGCCACGCAGACGGCTCGCGATCTCGGTGGCCAGACGACCCAGGGTCTGACCAGCAGCGTCGACGACAAACCAGTCGCGCTTTACTGTTTCTGGTTTAGCAGTAAAAGTTTTCATTCTTTATAGCCTCAGGGGCCGCCCTGTAAATTAGACGGCGGATCTTACTGAATAGTGCGTACTTTGACAAGTCAAAGGCAGCCGGATACAGACGCTATCGGGGGCTCGGGTCAGCGCGTCCGTTCAACGGCAAGATTCTTCGGCAGGCGGCGCATCACTTCCACTGCAGAAAGAGGTGGGCAATTATCCAGATTGCGCAAAAAATTACAACCTGCTTTTATGTTTGTTTACCCGAAGGAGCACCCGATGGACTACCGAAAGCTTGGCCGTACCGATCTGAAAGTAAGCGCAATCGCCCTCGGGACCATGACCTGGGGTGAACAGAACACCCAGGCCGAAGCCTTTGAGCAGATCGCCTGCGCCAAAAATGCCGGCATCAACTTTATCGATACCGCCGAAATGTACCCGGTGCCACCCAAGGCCGAAACCTACGCCACCACCGAGCGTTTTATCGGTAACTGGTTCAAGGAACGCGGTGATCGTGCCGACTGGGTGCTGGCGAGCAAGATCGCCGGCCCCGGCAACGGCATCGACTACATCCGTGACGGCCACCTCAAGCACAACCGCAGCCATATCGTGCAAGCCCTGGACGCCAGCCTCAAGCGCCTGCAAACCGACTGGATCGACCTCTACCAGTTGCACTGGCCCGAGCGCAGCACCAACTTCTTCGGCCAGTTGGGTTACACCCACAACGCCGACGAAGACTTCACCCCGCTGGAAGACACTCTCGAGGCACTCGACGAGCAGGTCAGGGCCGGCAAGATCCGTCACATCGGCCTGTCCAATGAAACGCCGTGGGCCACCATGAAGTTCCTGCAACTGGCCGAAAGTCGCGGCTGGCCGCGCGCCGTATCGATCCAGAACCCCTACAGCCTGCTCAACCGCAGCTTTGAAGTGGGCCTGGCGGAAATCGCCATTCGCGAACAATGCGGCCTGCTCGCCTACTCGCCCCTGGCGTTCGGCATGCTCTCGGGCAAGTACGGTGGCGGCGCCCAACCACCAAAAGGCCGCCTGACCCTCTACAGCCGCTTCTCGCGCTATTCAAACCCGCAGGCCGTGGCTGCCAGCGAGCGTTATGTGGCACTGGCCCGCGAACATGGCCTGGACCCTGCGCAAATGGCCCTGGCCTTCGTCACCCGACAACCGTTCGTCACCAGCAATATCATTGGTGCCACGACCATGGAGCAACTCGAAAGCAATATCGCCAGCTTCGACCTGAAACTGTCGGATGAGGCGCTGGCCGGTATCGACGCCATCCACAAGGACCAGCCAAACCCGGCACCTTGACCCACCGCCCCCTTGCGGGAGCGGGCTTGCTCGCGATGCAGGCGACGCGGTGTTTCAGAGAAACCCCATGGATGCCATCGCGAGCAAGCCCGCGGCTACAAAAGCAGCAACCTCTGGACACACAGGAAAAAACATAAGACGATCCAGCCGTAAGTTGACCAATTTCACCTATAAGAATAATCAAAATATGTCTATGTCTAATCAACTCTCCACGCCGCTGCGGCGTGTCAGCATTTTGGCCATCGATCGGGTTTTCGCGTCGACCCTGATGCATGCCAAGGATTTCTTTCACCTCGCCAGCCTGCGTCACGGCAAGCAGCTGGGACAAGGCCTGACCCCCACTTTCGAGACACGCCTGGTCAGCCCCGACGGCAAACCGGCCACCAGCTTCAGCAATGTGGTGCTCCCTGTGGACGGCGGCCTGGAGGATAGCGACATCATTATCCTGCCGGCCTTCGGTGACGATTTCGACACCCTCTGCCAGCGCTATCCGCAAGTACTGCCCTGGCTGCGCGAACAGCATGCCCGTGGCGCTGTCCTGTGCGCTGAAGCCACCGGAGTCTTCTGGCTCGCTGAAGCCGGGCTGCTCGATGGCAAAGAGGCCACCACCTACTGGCGTTTCTTCGACACCTTTGCCCGGCGCTACCCCCTGGTGCACCTCAACCAGGACAAACACCTTACCGACGCCGACAACCTCTATTGCGCCGGCGGGCCTACCTCAGCCTGCGACCTCTACATTTACATGATCGAGCGTTTTTGCGGCGCCAATATCGCCCAGGCCGTGGCCCGCGACATCCTTTACGAAGTACAGCGCAATTACACCCCGGGGCGCATCGGCTTTGGCGGCCAGAAGCTGCACCAGGACGTGATCATCCTGCAAATCCAGCATTGGCTCGAAGAGCACTTCGCCGACAAGTTCCGCTTTGAAGATGTCGCCCGCGATCACGGCATGAGCATCCGCAACTTCATGCGCCGCTTTCAGCTGGCCACCGGCGACAAACCCTTGCACTACCTGCAACGCCTGCGCATAGAAACCGCCAAGGGCCTGCTCTCGGCCACCCGCAAAAGCATCAAGACCATCAGCTATGACGTGGGCTACGACGACGCAAGCTTCTTCGCGCGTCTGTTTCGCCAACACACAGAGCTTTCACCAAACCAGTATCGTCAGCAGTTCCTGCATGCAGGCCTCAATCAGGTCGCTTAAATCTAAGCGTTGTACTACACACCAAGCGGAACAATCTGATTTCTCCGCCAGCCCAAAAAGCCTCTGATGAAATGCCCTCCAACCAGGGGCACTCACAAGAAGAGGCTTCACCGGCCACTGGCGGAGGTACGCAGCATGGCGCAAAGACTCAATCACAACTCCCTGCCCATCCTTTCCATAGGAGCCCTGGGTGGCACCGTGAGCATGCGCACAACACAGCCCGGCTCAGGCGCACAACCCGTGATCACTGGCGAAGCACTGCTTGACGGCATTTCGCAGCTGCACGAAGGGCTGGACGTTCATATCGAGACCCTGTGCCTGGTTCCCAGCGCCTCCCTGGATTTCAATCTGCTGCTTGAAGTGCTGATCTGGGCCCAGGAGCAAGTGAAGCTGGGCGCGCTGGGCATCGTCATCACCCAAGGCACCGACACCCTGGAAGAAACTGCATTCTTCCTTGACCTGTTATGGGATGCCGATGTGCCACTTGTGCTGACCGGCGCCATGCACCCCAGCGATCATCCCGGCGCAGATGGCCCCGCCAATCTGCTGGATGCCTCCAGGGTTGCGCTCGATACACAGAGCCGCAAGCGAGGCGTTCTAGTGGTAATGAACGGCCAGATTCACCAGCCGCTGCATGTGCGCAAATGCTCATCAATAACGCTGGACGCCTTCAACTCGCCGTTTTTCGGCCCTGCCGGGCTAATGCTCGAAAATCGCGTGCTTTATCTGCGCAAAGCCTGCGCACGCACTGTCCTGCCCATGCCCCGCAGCATTCATCACAAGGTCGCATTGCTGCCAGCAACACTGTCTGCCGACACGGTACTGCTGGAGCATGTGCTGGCCCTGGGGTATGACGCGCTGGTGGTCAGTGCTTTCGGGGCCGGGCATGTCAGTGTCGAATGGGTCGACCTGATCGAACAGGTCACCACGGAAATTCCGGTTCTGGTGGCGTCACGAACAGGTTCAGGCCCCACCGCCGAAGCGTCTTACGGGTTTATCGGCAGCGAGATGGACCTGATCGACCGCGGCGCGCTGATGTGCGGGTTTCTCTGCCCGTACAAGGCGCGGATCCTGATATGGCTGCTGATAGGTTGCGGGCATGCCCGCGACATTGCCAAGTACGTGCAGCGCCTGGGGTTCAAGGCCGCCGAGGCCTGAGGCGGGCATAAAAAAGGCCTGCAATGCAGGCCGTTTTTTTGACTAGGGTTTGTGCGCCCGCGTCAGATATTCATGGGACTGCATTTCCAGTAAACGGCTGAGGGTACGCTGGAACTCGAAGTTCAGGCGCCCGCCCTTGTAAAGGTCTTTCAGCTCGACTTCAGCCGAGATGATCAGCTTGACGTTGCGGTCGTAAAACTCATCGACCATGTTGATAAAGCGTCGGGCGATGTCGTCCGTTTTCACTTCCATCTGCTCTACACCGCTGAGGATTACAGCGTTGAAGATCTTGCCAAGCTCGATGTAATCATTCTGGCTGCGCGGGCCGTCGCACAACTCGCGAAACTCGAACCAGGCCACATCATCACAGGTACGCAAGGCACGGATGGTGCGGTTCTCGATGATCAGATC
The DNA here is from genome assembly GCF_009600035.1 of Pseudomonas sp. FSL R10-2964. Taxonomy (NCBI): domain Bacteria; kingdom Pseudomonadati; phylum Pseudomonadota; class Gammaproteobacteria; order Pseudomonadales; family Pseudomonadaceae; genus Pseudomonas; species Pseudomonas sp. FSL R10-2964. The sequence goes on from NZ_WIWH01000005.1 coordinate 66,903, forward strand.
ATCGTTTTCGATCGCCCTGTTGGAGTTGTGAGTCAGCGCCTTGAAGCTTTCTCTCAAGCTCTTCTCGGACTCTTCGTTCAACGGAAAGTGAAACAGTTCGGCCTGCTCAAGGTGACGCAAGCGATAGTCGACGCCGCTGTCGACGTTGACGATTTCGGTGTTCTGCTTGATCAGCGCAATGGCGGGCAAGAAGCGCGCACGCTGCAAGCCGTCCTTGTACAAACCGTCAGGCACAATGTTCGACGTAGCCACCAGGGTGACACCGTTTTTGAACAGTTCTTCCATCAAGGTGCCGAGAATCATGGCGTCGGTAATGTCCGACACAAAGAATTCATCAAAGCAGATCACCCGCGCCTCGTCAGAAAAACGCTTGGCGATAATGGTCAGCGGGTTCTTTTCGCCATTGAGGGTGCGCATTTCTTCATGCACGCGCTTCATGAAGCGGTGGAAGTGGGTACGCACCTTCTCCTTGAACGGCAGGGCATCGAAAAACGTATCGACCAGATATGTCTTGCCACGGCCTACACCGCCCCAGAAGTAGAGGCCCTTGACCGGCGTCTGCTCCTTTTTGCCGAACAGCTTGCCGAAAAGGCCCGGCTTGCTCTGCGAGGAAGCGACCAGGTCGTCGTACAGGCGCTGCAAATGGCGCACAGCGTTTTCCTGCGCGGCATCGTGGAAGAAGTCCGGGCGTTTCAGATCTGCTTGATATCGTTCTAGAGGCGTCATAATTCGTTAGCAAGGCAACAAAAACGGGCCGACACTGTAGCGACGACCCTTGGGAATGGCAATCAAACCTGAGACGAAACGTCGCACTTTCTCAGTCTTGAACGGGTACCAGCGCAAGGCGCAACGCTTCGATTGCCTCATCTCTGGCTGTGGCATCGGCAAATACCGGACTGTCAGCCACGCAGGTGTCGCCCAGCCAGACACTGAAGCTCAACGCGTCACTGCGCACATCCAGAGGCTCGCCGGATTGCAGCTGCTTGGTCACCTGACCGGCGGTTTTACCGTCGGCAAAGCTGCGCGACAGCAGCAATTGTTCGCCAGCAGCGGCCAGCAGGCGGAAACGGAAGCTGCCGTCTTCGTCGCGGAAGCTGACAAAGCGCGGGCCCTTGGCGGCTTTCTTTTTGCTCGCAGCAGTGGTTTGCGCGGCACTGACAAACGAGCGCAAGCCAACGGCTTCACGCAATTCGACAAGGAAAGGCGCTGCGATCTTGCGAGCTTTTTGGGCGCCAGCCAGCAGGATGCCTTCCATATCATCAGGACGCGACATCAAGTCGTGGTAACGCTCGCGGGACTCGCCCAGCTCGGCGTCCAGCAGCTTGAACAGGCGCTCTTTCGCTTCGCCCCAGCCCAGGCCCTGCAACAGCTCGCTGCGGAACTCAACCGACTGCTCAGGCGTGGAGAATGCCTGGTACAGGGTGAACAGGTGCGAGTTGTCCGGATCCTTCGCCTCGCCCGGTGCACGGGAGTCGGTAACGATGCGCGAAATCGCGCTTTTCATGTCCTTGGCGCTGCTGAACAACGGAATGGTGTTGTCATAGCTCTTGGACATCTTGCGACCGTCCAGACCCGGCAAAGTGGCCACGCTTTCTTCGATCAGCGCTTCGGGCATGGCGAAAAACTCTTTGCCATTGCCGAACAGGTGGTTGAAGCGCTGGCCAATGTCACGGGCCATTTCAACGTGCTGGATCTGGTCACGCCCCACAGGCACCTTGTTGGCATTGAACATCAGAATGTCCGCAGCCATCAGCACCGGGTAGCTGTACAGGCCCATGGTGATGCCCGCATCCGGGTCTTCGCCGTTTTCCAGGTTCTTGTCTACCGAGGCCTTGTAGGCATGGGCCCGATTGAGCAGGCCCTTGGCCGCTACGCAGGTCAGCAGCCAGGTCAGCTCGGGGATTTCCGGAATATCGGACTGACGGTAGAAGGTCACACGCTCGACATCAAGGCCGGCCGCCAGCCAGGTTGCAGCGATTTCCTGACGCGAACGCTGGATGCGCAGCGGGTCATCGCACTTGATCAGGGCATGGTAGTCAGCCAGGAAGTAAAACGAATCGGCGTTGGGGTCGCGGCTGGCCACGATCGCAGGGCGGATGGCCCCGGCGTAGTTGCCCAGGTGCGGCGTACCGGTGGTGGTGATGCCGGTGAGGATACGAGTACGAGAGGTCATGGGTAATCGCTTATCAGGCTGCAATCAATTCGAAAGGCGTGGCGCTACCAACTCTTTGAGCTCGGGCAGCTTGCCGTGAAAAAAGTGTCCGCATTCTGCCACTTTCAGCAGCTCATGGGGGCGCGACAGGTCGTTTGACCAGTTATAGACCAGCTGCGGGTCGATCACTTCGTCGGTTTCAGGCTGGATAACGGTCAGCGGGCAGTTATGTGGCAAGGCATCTTCGTCACGCAAACGCATCACCGCAGGGGCGATCATAAACACGCGCTCAAGCTTTTCGCCCTGGGCTTCAAGGCGACCACCCAGGCTGGCGGCAACAAAACCACCAAACGAAAAACCGAACAGGGTGATCGGCAAGTCAGGGTGTCTGGCGCGCAACCACCGGGCTGCTGCAAAGGCATCGTCGACTTCGCCGGTGCCCATATCGTGGCTGCCTTCACTGGCGCCGGTGCCGCGGTAATTAAATCGCAAGGTAATCAGGCCAGCATCGCGGGCAGTGCGTTGCAAGGTCGAAACCACTTTATTCATCATGGTGCCGCCCTGTACCGGATTGGGATGGCACAGCAGCGCAAGGCCCTTTGGCTCAGCACAATCAAGGTACAAGGCTTCCAGTTGGCCGACCGGGCCAGCAATTACTACAGGGGTTTCGCGGGTAAGCAAGAGGGAACTCCGTGACCTCAGATTGGGTCGACTCGTCTAGCTGATAGATTCTGTCTGACATATTTGCGAGTGCATCGCGGTATACAGCGCAGGTCCGAGCCGTTAACGTAAAGCAAAGCCGTTTATAGAGGAAGGACTCGTGGAACACTCGCTCTTGATTTGGTTGTTGCCGACTCTCGCCCTGGTTGCCGGTGTCGCCATTGGTTTTCTGGTTGCTCGTCTGCTGCCCAATGCCGTGCCTAACCGCACGCAGCGTCAGCTGGACGACATCCAGGAACGTTTTGACAGTTACCAAAGTGAAGTGGTTACCCACTTCAACACCACCGCCAACCTGGTGAAGAAACTCACACAGAGCTATCAGGACGTGCAAGAACACCTCGCCGAGGGCGCCAACCGTTTGGCCCTGGACGAGCAGACTCGCCAACGCCTGCTGGCTGCCCTGCACCCGGATGTGCCACAACCGCATCGCGAGCGCATCACCCCGCCGCACAGCACCGAGCCGCCATTGGACTACGCACCAAAAAGCCCGAACGGTCCTGGCATGCTGGATGAGCATTACGGCCTGAAGAAGTAATTTCCCCAGCCGGATGCCCAATAAAAAGCCCCGCGATCTGCAAGGATCGCGGGGCTTTTTGTTGTGTGTCTTGCGCCCCCCCGTAGCCGCTGCCGCAGGCTGCGTTCGACGACGAAGTCGTCGCAATATCAGCCAAACCCCGCACTCAGGGTTTACGACTGCTGCGCAGCCGAACGCAGCCTTCGGCAGCTGCTACGAGGTAATGATCAAGGGTACTGCTGCACCTGACCCGGCTGCTGGTATTGCATGCCCGGGATTGGCGCCAGTGTCACTTGTACGCGACGGTTCTGTGCGCGGCCATCTGCGGTGGCGTTGCTGGCAATCGGATCAGCCGGGCCCATACCTTTGACTGACAGGTACTGGCCGCTCACACCTTGAGACGTCAGGTAGGTCGCTACGCTTTGCGCACGCTGCTGGGAAAGCTGCATGTTGTAGTTGTAGTTACCGGTGCTGTCGGTGTAACCCACGATCTGGATCAGGTTCTGGTTGTTGAACTGCTTGAGCGAATTCGCCAGGTTGTTCAGCGGCTGATAGAAGCTGGGCGCAATGTTGGCCGAGTTGGTCGCGAAGGTAATGTTGCCTGGCATCACCAGGGTGATGTTGTCGCCCTGACGCTGAACTTCAACGCCCGTGTTGGCCATGCTCGCACGCAGGGCTGCTTCCTGCTTGTCGGCGTAATAGCCATAACCGGCTGCACCCAGGCCTGCCACGGCAGCACCGATCAGCGCGCCCTTGCCACGGTTGTTATGGTCGATGGCAGCACCCGCCACAGCACCCGCCAGAGCCCCCAGGCCACCGTAGGTGGCAGTCTTGCTCAAGCCCGTCCCGGAAGACCCCTGGCCCTGGTTGTCATACGGGTTAGGCGTAGCGCAGCCAGCCAGCAAGGCCACCGCACTTGCAGCAACAATCAAACGACGCGAAATGAACATGGTGAAGCTCCTGATCAATCTTTCTAGGGGCAAAGGCCATTGGCATTAGACCTTTATAAATCTTGGAACACGACCAACGGTAAAAATTCCTTGGGTCGTAAACATTCGCACCCCACAAACAATAGTCGCCCGAACGCCTCCCAACAAATTCCGGCCTAGAACTTCACACCCATCGTCAGCGCCACAAAGTCGCGGTCACTGAGGGTGTTGTAGCGCCCACCAAAAAAATTGGTGTACGACAGGCTGCCGGTGTAGGTGCTTTGATAGTCACCCTCCAGCCCCAGGGAGATGGCTTTGCGGCCCTCTTCGAAGCTGGCATCGGGCCCCGGCGAATAGCCGCTGACATCATGGGACCAGCCCAGATTGGGCTTGAGGTTCACCCCGGGAACAACGCTTCTGTATTCCCACACGGCGCGACCACGGTAGCCCCAGGAGGTGGCCGTGGTGAAGCCGTCATTACCTTCAGAGCCAAACACCGGATCACGCCCGTAACGCAGCCCTGAAGGGCTATCCAGGCCACCAACCCGGGTCACCCCCACTTCACCGGTCACGGTCAGGTGATCGGCACCCATCGCGTTGTCGAACACATGGCTGAGGGACGTCTGGAACCGGGTGACTTCCTTGCGCCGATAGCCCTGCACATCTGCGCCGGGAGTGACGCTCAGTGGCGATGCATCGGCAAGCCCGGGCAGCAACGTGACATTGGCGTACAGCAAGTCGTTGCTGTTGAGTTGCACCGGCGCATTGGGACGGTAACTCAACTCGCCCTTCCAGGCCGTGCCTGTGGATAAAGTGGTGGAGAAGCTCAGGCCGTAAAGGCGGATGTCTTCAGGGTATTCAACGTAATAGCCCGAATTGCCGGCAACAACCATCGGCGCCAGCCCTCCGGCGCCTGCTGCCGCGTTATAGGCCGACTGCGGCGCCGCGCTGGCGCTGAGGATCGGGTCGCGACTGTGGTAGTTCATGAAGTAGGCACCGAACTCGGTGCCCAGCGGCTCGAACACATAGTGCATGGCCACCCCGAACTGCCCGCTGTTGCGCGCATAACGATTGGCGCCACGGCGTACCAGCACGCCCTCCTCGTTCACCTCAACCCCGGCACCGGTCAGCGCGGCGAGGTCGGCCACATCGAGTGCCGAACGCTTGCTCATGACCCGGTAATTGCCGCTGCAGCCGTCAGCCATCACGTCTGACCGGGAGAAAAACGTCCCGCAGTTGTCCGCTTCGGACGGCTCCCAATCCAGCTGATAAAAGGCTTCAGCCGACAGGTTGTCGGTCAGGTTTTGCGAGAGATAGAACAGGTTGACCGGCACCAGGCCATCTTTGAACTCAGTGCCAGGCCGACGATAGGCGGCAGGGTCGGTGGGGTTGATCGCATTGATGCCGCCACCGATAAACGCACTTTCGCCCCAACTGACCACCTGTTTACCCAAGCGGACTGCGCCGGGCTGATCGGCAATGGCGTAGTTGTGGTAAACGAACGCATCGAGCAGTTGCGCGCCGGCCGATTGCGCGCTGGCTCGGCGGCCTGAGTCACTGATGGGCTTGAAGGGGCGGCTGTCGTCCTGCAACTCGAAGTCATACCAATACTTGCCGCGCACATACAGGCCGCTGTCGCCGTACTTGAGTTCCAGTGCGTGCATGCCGGTAAAGATTTTCGAAAAAGTTTCGCCGCGTTTGAAGTTAAGGCGGCCATCGTCCGAAATGGCCGATTGCCCCGTGCCGCCATTGTTGGCGCCTATCAGTTTGCTGTCGGCCCTGGCGGTGGACCAACTGGCGCCGATGGACAGCTCGGTATCGATCTGCCCCTCAACCGGGCCGACATTGAAGCTCACGCCCCAAGCGGACGTCGACGCAAGGCTGACTGCCAGCGCCAGCCTGGCGCTGCGCCAGGACCGGTGGACTGAGGACATCGATACTTCTCCGTGGGCACACTGCAATAAGCCCGCAAGGATGAAGCAAATCCAGATTTTGACAAGAACCCGACCATCTCCCCGTAGCTGCTGCCGGACGCAGCCTTCGTTCCTCGGCAGCTGCTACGGAACCAAGGTGTGTCAATGCATCTCGGTAAACGCCAGTTTCACGCCCAACGCCACCAGTACCGCCCCCATGGTGCGGTCAAACCAGTGACCCATGCGGGCAAAGCCTGTACGCACGCGCTGATGGCTGAACAGCATCGCGACCATGCAGAACCACACACCGGTTGCCACTGCCAGGTACACGCCATAACCGGCCTGGATCGACAGCGGGGTGTGCGGGTTGATCACCACGGTAAACAGCGACAGGAAAAACAGCGTCGCCTTGGGGTTCAGGCCGTTGGTCACAAAGCCCGACGTGAAAGCCCCGCGTGCCGTGCGCTCGCCCACCGGCAAGCTGGCCGCCAACGCCGCAGGATCGGCCGGTTTGGCCCGCAGTGCCTTGATGCCGATATACAGCAGATAAGCCGCTGCCAGCCATTTCAGGGCGTTGAACAGGACAATCGATTGCGACACGATGATGCCGATACCCAGCAATGAATAGCCGACATGGACAAAAATCGCCGTGCCCACACCAAACGCGGTAAACATCCCGGCACGGCGGCCGTGAGTGACGCTCTCGCGTACTACCACGGCAAAATCAGGCCCGGGGCTGGCCACCGCCAACAGGTGAATCAAGGCTACGGTCAAAAATTCTGTCCAGTACATGCACGGCTCCATTACAAATTGTTTCTTCTGTTAGGCTCGCCACATTACGCCTTCATTTCACAGCACAAAAGGTACAGTTGATGACTAACACTCAGCGCGCCGTATTCCTTGATTACACCTCACTGGACCTGGGCGATCTCGACCTCGACCCGCTGCGTCGCAGCTTCGGCGACTTGCAGCTGTGCGCAGACACCACGCCAACCAATGTGATCGAGCGTCTGCAAGGCGTCAGTGTGGCCATCAGCAACAAAGCGCTGCTCAACGCCCAGACCCTGGCTGCCTGCCCGGAGCTGAAGTTGATTCTGGTGGCAGCCACCGGCACCAACAACGTCGACCTTGAGGCCGCCCGAGCCCTGGGGATCACCGTGGCCAACTGCCAGGGCTACGGCACGCCATCGGTGGCGCAGCACACCCTCGGCCTGCTGCTGGCACTGGCTACGCGCCTGGTCGATTACAACAAGGCCGTGGCCGACGGCCAGTGGCAGCAAGCGAAGCAGTTCTGCCTGCTGGACTTCCCGATTGTCGAGCTGGAAGGCAAGACCCTGGGCCTGTTCGGTCACGGCGAGCTGGGCAGTGCGGTCGCGAAACTGGCCGAAGCCTTCGGCATGCGCGTGCTGATCGGCCAGATCCCGGGGCGCCCGGCCCGTGCCGGGCGCCTGACGCTGGACGAACTGCTGCCCCAGGTCGACGCGCTGACCTTTCACTGCCCGCTCACCGAGCATACGCGTAATTTTATCGGCGCCCGCGAACTGGCACTACTCAAACCCGGGGCCTTTGTGGTCAATACCGCACGTGGCGGCATGATCGACGAACAGGCACTCGCCGACGCCCTGCGTAGCGGCCATCTGGGTGGCGCGGCCACCGACGTGCTCAGCGTCGAACCACCACGCGACGGCAACCCATTGCTGGGGGCCGACATTCCGCGCCTGATCATCACCCCGCACAGTGCCTGGGGCAGTCGTGAAGCACGCCAGCGCATCGTCGGCCAACTGGCGCAAAATGCCGAAGCGTTCTTCAACGGTACAGCGCTGCGGGTCGTCAGTTGATAGACTGCGCCCCTTTTTGAGGAGCAGATTATGGATCCGCGCAGTGAAGTACTGCTTCGTCAGCCTGAATACTTTCAAGGCTCGGTGCTATTGGTCGGCTTGCCCGCTGACGAACTGCTGGGCGAGTTGCCCGATGCCCATGGCTGGTGCTGGCATGCCGGCGACCAGGCCGCGCTCGACGCCCGCTTTGCCGGGCGTGTGCAGTTCGGTGTCGATATCCCTGAGCGGGCGTTCGACACCGCCGTGGTGTTCCTGCCCAAGTCCAAGGAACTGAGCGACTACGTGCTCAAGGCCGTGGCCGCCCGCCTGCCGGGTGCCGACGTGTTTCTGGTCGGTGAAAAAAAGGGTGGCATTGAAGGCGCGTCCAAACAGTTGATCCCGTTCGGCAAGCCACGCAAACTCGACAGCGCGCGGCATTGCCAGCTGTGGCAAGTGACGGTGGATAACGCCCCGCCCGTGCCGGTACTGCACGATCTGGCGCAACATTACGAACTGCCGCTGCCCGAAGGCCCGCTCAAGGTCGTGAGCCTGCCGGGCGTGTTCAGCCACGGTCGCCTGGATCGCGGCAGCGCCCTGCTGCTTGAGCATCTGGACAAGTTGCCCAGCGGCCACGTGCTGGACTTCGGCTGCGGTGCGGGCGTGCTCGGGGCTGCGGTCAAGCGCCGCTACCCGCACAACAACGTCACCCTGCTCGACGTGGATGCTTTCGCCACCGCCAGCAGCCGTTTGACCCTGGCGGCCAACGGTCTGGAAGGGGAAGTGATTACCGGCAACGGCATCGACGCCGCGCCCATGGGTTTGAACACGATTCTGAGCAACCCGCCGTTCCACGTGGGGGTGCATACCGATTACCACGCCACCGAAAACTTGCTGCAAAAAGCAGTGAAACATCTGAAATCAGGTGGCGAACTACGGATTGTCGCCAACAGCTTCCTGCGATATCAACCGCTGATCGAAGAGCATTTCGGTGCCTGCACGGTCAAGGCCGAGGGCCAGGGTTTCCGGATTTACAGCGCCAAGCGCCGTTGAGCCTGCGGAAAAATAAGAGCTTGCCGGATCGGATTTGCCTAGGCAGAATCCGCTCCGTCCTAGGGGAGTAGTCTCCCACGAGCGTCAAGCTCGTCCGGCATACGTCAACATACTTGGTCAACAGACCATGGCGTATGCGACCCAGTGTCCGCACAGACGGACCGGGGTTTGACAAGACCTATGACACGAACACCTTACCCGGGGCGGGGAGGCTGTACGTGTCATAGCCGTGTCGACCCGCCCCTGGAAACCACCTGATGATGCTCGATTCCCTGCTTGTCCCTACTGCAATCGTTGCCTTGGCCGAAATCGGCGACAAGACGCAACTGCTCGCCCTTATTCTGGCCGCACGCTTTCGCAAACCCTGGCCGATAATCGCCGGTATCGTGGTCGCGACCCTGGCCAACCATGCCGCCGCCGGTGCTGTAGGCGCCTGGTTCAGCACGTTCTTCAGTGACGCCATGCTGCACTGGATCCTCGCCGCGAGCTTTACCGCCACCGCGCTGTGGACCCTGGTGCCGGACAAGATGGACGACGACGAAGCCAGCACCGCACGCAAGTACGGGCCGTTCGTGACCACATTGATCACCTTCTTCATTGCCGAAATCGGTGACAAGACCCAAGTGGCGACGGTGATGCTCGCCGCACAATACCCGGATCTGTGGCTGGTGATTATCGGTACAACCCTGGGCATGCTGATTGCCAACGTGCCGGTGGTTTTGGCGGGCAACTTTGCCGCTGACAAACTGCCGTTGACCCTGATCCGCAGACTGGCTGCCACCGCGTTCTTAGTACTGGCTGTAGTGGCCGTGTACAAGGCGATGCAGATCAGCGGCTGGGTGTAACCCACACTTTGTGTGGGAGCGGGCTTGCTCGCGATACAGGCACTGCGGTCTTTCAGTTGAACCGCGTAGACGCCATCGCGAGCAAGCCCGCCCCCACAACAAGCGTCACGATTTCGGCGCTTGCTGATACAGCGGCATCACCTTCGGAATGGCCGCCTCCAGCGCAGCAATCCGGCTGCTTGAAGCCGGGTGGGTGCTCATGAATTCAGGCGGCGCATTCTGTGATTGCTGAGCCATTTTCTGCCACAGGGTGATCGCCGCATTCGGGTTGTAGCCCGCACGGGCTGCCAGCTCCAGACCGATCAGGTCCGCTTCGTTTTCATTGCTGCGGCTGTTGGGCAAGGTCAGGCTGTAGTTCACCACCGTGTCGGCCAGGCCCAGGCTGTCCTGGCCCAGGCCCAACAAGGCGCCAGCACCCTGCTTGGCGATTTCGATGCCATAGGCCTTGGACATGGATTCACGCCCGTGCTCACGCAAGGCGTGGGCAATTTCATGGCCCATGATCGCGGCAATTTCATCGTCACTCAGTTTGAGTTGCTCGATGATCCCGCTATAAAAGATGATCTTGCCGCCAGGGCCGCAGTTGGCGTTGAGCTCGTCACTCTTGATCAGGTTGACTTCCCAGTTCCATTGCGCGGCATCCGGGCGAAAGGCCGGCGCCTGGGCAATCAGTCGGTTGGCGATCGCCTGCAGGCGCCTGGCGTTGGCGCTGGTCTTGTCCAGGACGCCCTTGGTGCCCGCCTCGCTGACGGTCTGTTGATACGACTGGGCGTACATCTGGTCAACCTGCTGGCTCGACAGCATGCTGAACATGTACTGCTTGCGCTCTACGCCCACGGCGCCGCCATTGGTGGTATTCACCGCCTGGCATCCACCCAGCAACAACCCGGCGCCCACGGCGCACACTACCGCTAACTTACCCATCAAAAGTCTCCATAAAGATGGCGCGTATCGTATCTCAACCCGGTGTCAGGCACTCGGGCGCGTTGAGTTTTGGATCGTTGACCAGATTGGCCAGCGGTCTTTCTCGCAGCGGCATCTGCGCACTGGCCAGCAGCGCCTGCAAGGCCTGCAGCGGAGTCTGAGGGTCAAGCCAGGCCTGCTGGCCGGCCTCATCCAGAATCAGCGGGCGACGCTGGCTGGCCGCTGCCTGTGTAATCACGGCGGTGCTCAGCCACACATGCCCCTCAACGGGGTATGCCTCCCAGATACCGGCAAAAAACAGCGAGGAGCCTTCACCCGGCGTCAGCCAGTAGGGGCGTTTACGGGTCGTGCCGCGCCATTCATAAAAGCCGTTGGCCGGGATCAGGCAGCGGCGCTCACGCAAGGCATCGCGGAACATGGGCTGCTCGGCCACGGTTTCAGCACGGGCATGGGCCGGAGTCCGTGACAGGTCGGTCAGCCACGCCGGGGTCAGGCCCCAGCGCGCTCGCGCCAGCTCTCGCTGGCCAGGCTCAGCACCGGCGCGCAGAATCAATACCGAATCATTCGGCGAAATATTCCACTGGGCCTGCTGATCCGCCGGGAAACCGGGCAAGGCTGCAAATGCAGGGTTCCAGCGAAACAGGGCAAAACGTCCACACATGGGGCAGCACAACTCTTCTTTTGTATAGCAATGAATAAACCGTCGCTGGCATCAGCAATCCAGCACATCGGGGAAACTCTCAGGCTCATCACCAGCCACCGGTGACGCGGCATTGTACGCATCGATCAACTCCCGTGCGTATTGCGCCCGATCATTGGCCACCGCCAGGCCGAGCAAGCCGAACACCGGCAGCTCCCCCGTGGCGCCGACCAGATCACGGCCCTGTAGCCGGGCCTCGACCCCTTCACTGGCCAGCATGCCCAGCAACAGTTCGGCTTCCATCAGGTTTTCCGGCTCGTAGATGCGTTGCATGGTCTTCACTCACTACTCATTCTCGGTATGCACATCGAGCATCCATTCATGGCCATCGGTCTGAAGGTGAAAAAGGATCGGCCGACAGCACACCGGGCAGTCTTCGATGTAGCTCTGATCACCCCCCGACAGGTCGAGCACCGCTTCAGCCGGCTCGCCGCAATAGGGGCATTCATAGTGTTCAGTTTCAAGCATCGCGGTCTCCAGAGTGACTTGTGCGTATAATCGCCGGTCTATTAGCAGGGCTATTATTTTTGCCCTGCCCTGCGTACCAACCCTAGTCGTTTCCAACAAGAGAGCATGATGGGCCAATTCGATAGCATCCGACCTTACGACGACGCCGAAGTACCAGCAGTGCTGGCCCGGCTGCTCAGCGACAAGGCGTTTCTGGATATCCTGACCCACTTTCGCTTTCCGCGCCTGGCTGGCGCTTTCGGTTGGCTGTTAAAACCACTTATAGCTCATCGCCTGCGCAAAGAGTTCGCCAGCGTCAATTCGGTCGCGGCCCTGCAGGACAAGGTCGAGGTGTACGTCGATCGCACCATCGAACATGCCACCGACGGCGTAACCTATACCGGCGTCGAGCAACTGAAATCCGGCAGCGCCTACCTGTTTCTGGCCAACCACCGCGATATCGTGATGGACCCGGCGTTCGTCAATTACGCCGTGTACCACGCCGGCCTGCCAACGCCGCGCATCGCCATTGGCGACAACCTGCTGCAAAAGCCGTTTGTCAGCGATCTGATGCGCCTGAACAAGAGCTTTATCGTGCACCGCTCGATCACCGGGCGCCGGGAAAAGCTCGCGGCTTATCAACTGCTGTCGGCATACATCAACCACTCGATCCGCAACGACTGCCAGTCAATCTGGATCGCCCAGGCTGAAGGCCGGGCCAAGGACGGTGATGACCGTACCGATTCGGCGATCCTCAAGATGTTTCATATGAGCCGTAAAAACGAGCCGTTTGCCGAGGTCATTCAGTCATTGAACCTGACCCCGGTTTCCATCAGCTACGAATACGACCCCTGTGACCAGGCCAAGGCCCGCGAGCTGTTTATCCGCGCCACTACCGGCACCTACAGCAAGGCTCCTGGCGAGGACGACACCAGCATCGCCAACGGCATTACCGGCTACAAGGGTCGCGTGCACGTGAACTTCGGGGCGCCGGTGACCGAGTTGTTCGAAGACAGCAAATTGCTGGCCGCCGAAATGGATCGTCATATCCTCGGTGGCTACCGCCTGTTCCCCGCGCACTACCTGGCGTATGCGCAGTGGAGCGACCACGACCCCGAGTTACAAGTGCCGACGGCCGCAGAGGTATTCGGTGCCGAAGAACTGGCCAAGGCCCAGGAAGAATGGCAACGCCGCCTGGACGCCTGCCCGGCCGAGCACCGTCCGTATCTGGTGCTGCAATACGCGATGCCGGTGCGTAACCAGTATCGGATCAAGGCTGGCCTGGCGCTGTAACCCAATAAACCCGTGGGAGCGAGCCTGCTCGCGAAGGTTGTTCGCGAGCAGGCTCGCTCCCACAGAAGGGCTTAAATTCTGCTGTCACCGTATCGTCATATTGAGAGGCCACTCTGTGGCCCCTCGACACCGACACGGAGCTTGTCATGCTGCACGCAGAAAACCAGGACCGCCTTTACCTTATCGCGCCCAGCGACGAACAACAGGCATTGATCGAGGGCTTGGCCTTTAACGTGCAAGACCGCCACTGGCTGGTTTACTGCGCCCTGAGCGGCCACGCCCATGCCGACCTGCCCGAGACGGACCTGCTCACCGGCGTCAGCCGCCTGGAGCTGTATGCCGAAGCGGCCTGAATGTTTCGAACACAAAAAAGCCCGAGCTCACTGAGTTCGGGCTTTTTTATTTTGCCGGCTTACTCGCTGAGCAAACGACCGATGGACGGGTCCTTGAACACACGGGTCAGGGCATCACTCAACACATCGCTCACCAGCTTGGTGTTGGTCTCCTGGTTCGGCGCCATGCCGAAGCGCTGATCCAGGGACGCGCCATAACGGCCGCTGTAGGTACGACCACCGTTCTTCACATCGGAACGGAAGGTCGCGCCAATGGTGGCTTCAGTCACGTACATGGTGTCCTTGGGCGACTGATACTTGAGTTCGGCCAGGGTCACGGTCAGCGTTGGCGCGTTCATCGCATTGGCTGTCGGGGTGAAACCCAGCAAGCGCACGGCTGCTTCAGCCTGGGCTTGCAGCTTGGGAACCAGGTCGGCACTGCTGACGCTGATCGCGCTGGTCTCGGGGTACATGCCACCACGGGTCCCCAGGGTTGGGGAAGGACGACCGTCCACCACACGCACAACCACCGGCTGGCCACGACCCACTGGCGCAAGCTGGGTGGTCAGCTTAGGTTGCGGGCTGAGTTGTTGCGGGCTGTGGGCGCAGCCGACCAGGGTCAAACTGGTCACAGTAATCAAACCGAACAACAGGCGTTGCAACATGCTTATCTCTCCAGGACTGGGTATAACAGGCCGTCAGTATAGGGTGCCGGACGCCTGCGAACTAGCGGCTTGCCGTCACCCGCCTGTCATCGCCAATTCATCCGTATGTCACCTGCACAGGGCATAGTCTCGACGACTGACTCAACAGGTGCCGCCATGAACATGCTCTTGACCCTGCTCGGCTTCAACCGCCCCGAGCGCTGCTTCGCCCGCCTGGATTCGGCAGGTCGCTGCCAGGCCTTCAAGCAGTGCAAACAACCGCCGGTCGGCGACAGCTGGGTCGAAATCGAAGAAATCCGTCTTAACTGGTTGCACCAGGTGCTACCTGCCAACGCCCGTATTGCCTCGCCCGCAAGGCATTCGTCAGGGCACCCGCTGCCGGGCCTCTGAACGGCGCACCAATAAAAGTCATTTAACAGGATCAATTGCCCACGTTTCTTCGCTACAATCTCCCCCCGATTATAAGGACGTCTCCTGATCGGGCCCCGCAACATCGCTAATGCGCTTGTATTGGCACCCCAAAACCGCCCACAGAGAGCCGCCCACACAGATCATGTGAAGCTGGCGCGCTTGAATTTCATTGCGTAACCCCCACTTTCTGCATGGTCTGCCAGAGCTGCCACAACGCTCGGCCACTGGTTCGGTGCCCAGCGTGCGGTAGCCCTTTTTTGAGGTTCACGTCTTCAAGAGAGCGTGAAAAAAACGGGTTTCACAACTTCACAAGAGTGTGGCGAGCAAATGAAAAGTTTTGCGTCTGAACATGCACCATTAGCGTCTGATATTGCCTCACCAAGCAGGATCGAAGTCGGCTCCACAGCACGAGACTGAAAGCCTGTCCGCTTACGGATTTGGTTGCACAAACGGACGCTCTAGACATTAAGTCGAATTGCCTCCCGAGTACTGAAATGCGTTCATATGAACCTTGAAGGCCCGGTTGGTGGCGTCCGCTAAAGTTGCAAGAAATTGCGAAGAATCGGACATGGCGATCCTGGCCATGAGTGGCCCGGGGCTAATCAGAACCACGCCCCGGACACCTGGCAGCTATGCCGTCAATTTGGTGCCGTAGATTTTGGAGACGCGTTAATGGCGCATAACGAAGCAGTCGACGTAGTACTGGTTGGGGCGGGCATCATGAGTGCCACCCTCGCCGTACTGCTCAAAGAGCTCGACCCCGGCATTAAGCTGGAAGTTGTTGAGCAAATGGACTCAGGTGCTGCGGAGAGTTCCAACCCGTGGAACAACGCAGGCACCGGTCACGCCGGCCTTTGTGAGCTGAACTACACGCCGCAGGCGGCTGATGGTTCGATCGACATCAAAAAGGCTGTGCATATCAATGCCCAGTTCGAAGTGTCGAAACAGTTTTGGGCCTACCTGGCGCAAAAAGGCACCTTCGGTTCCTGCAAGTCCTTCATCAGCCCGGTTCCTCACCTGAGCTACGTTGAAGGTGAAAAAGGCGTGTCGTTCCTGAAAAAACGCTTTGACGTGCTGAGCAAGCACCATGCGTTTGCCGACATGGAATACACCGAAGACAAGGCCAAAATGACCGAGTGGATGCCCCTGATGATGCCGGGCCGCCCTGCGGATCAGCTCATCTCGGCCACCCGCGTGGAACATGGCACCGATGTCAACTTCGGCGCCCTGACCCAGCAACTGCTCAAGCATCTGGCCAGTGCACCGGACACCCAGATCAAGTACAGCAAAAAAGTCACCGGCCTCAAGCGTAACGGTAACGGCTGGACAGTAAGCATCAAGGACACCAACAGCGGCAATACTCGCCACGTTGATGCCAAGTTCGTATTCCTGGGCGCCGGTGGCGCGGCCTTGCCGCTGCTGCAAGCCTCGGGCATCGAAGAAAGCAAAGGCTATGGCGGCTTCCCGGTCAGCGGCCAATGGCTGCGTTGCGATAACCCGGAAGTGGTCAAGCTGCATCAGGCCAAGGTTTACAGCCAGGCTGCCGTCGGCTCTCCGCCGATGTCGGTGCCGCACCTGGACACCCGTGTGGTCGATGGCAAAAAGTCGCTGCTGTTCGGACCTTATGCCGGTTTCACCACCAAGTTCCTCAAGCATGGTTCGTTCCTTGACCTGCCGATGTCGATCCGTCTGGGCAATATCGGGCCGATGCTGGCCGTGGCTCGCGACAACATGGACCTGACCAAGTACCTGGTCAGCGAAGTGCGCCAGTCGATGGAACAACGCCTGGAGTCCCTGCGTCGTTTCTATCCACAGGCCAAGGCTGAAGACTGGCGTCTTGAGATTGCCGGGCAACGGGTACAGATCATCAAGAAAGACCCGAAAAAAGGCGGTGTGCTGCAGTTCGGTACCGAACTGGTTGCGGCCAAAGACGGTTCGCTGGCCGCTCTGCTGGGGGCTTCGCCGGGCGCCTCGGTAACCGTTTCGATCATGCTGGACCTGATCGAGCGCTGCTTTGCGCAGAAAGCCACGGGCGAGTGGGCGACCAAGCTCAAGGAAATCTTCCCTGCACGGGAAAAGGTCCTCGAAACCGACGCCGACCTGTACCGCGAAATCAGCACCCGCAACTCCGAGCTGCTGGAACTGGTTACGCCTAAAACAGCCAGCACCAGTATCGCTTAATGCAACATTGACGTTTCATGCGTCATAAAAAGCCCCTCGCCCTATTTCAGGGCGAGGGGCTTTTTTGTTGCCCTGATTCGGGGCACTGCAAAGGCGTAAGCCCAATGCAAGGTAACTCGTGAATCAGAACATGAAACAAGATCCGTAGCAGCTGCAGGAACACTGCAGCTGTGGGAGCGAGCCTGCTCGCGAAGGTCGTTCGCGAGCAGGCTCGCTCCCACAATAGGGCTTGACCTGCAACAGAGTATCTACAGGGTGTGGATCAACCGCGAGCCTGGTTGATCAGCTCGATGTAGTCGTCAGCATTGCGCTGGTCCTTGATGATGTCCACGAACGTCTGACCCTGTTCGTCTTTGCCATCCAGGTCGTAGCCAGCTTCCTTGAAGAAAGCCAGGAAGCGCCCGAAGTCATCGATGCGCAGGCCACGATAAGCCTTGATCAGTTTGTGCAGCGACGGTGAAGTAGCGTCCACAGGCTCAAAGTCCAGGAACAACTTGATCTGCTCGTCGCCGATCTCGTCACCAATCAACTGCTTTTTGTCTTTACGCATGTCCGGCTCCAGCCTGTTGATACTTCACGGGGCCCGCAGTTTACCCAAGGCTTATCGTGCGCGCACGCTGCCGGTGTGCAAGTCGGCCCAAATATGGCCATTGGCATAGGTCAAGAACTGGACATAAAGCGTGTCATTGCGCAGCAAATCAATCACGACCCGGTACTGGCTCTGTGGATAAGACAAGCTCAGGGTTCGCGTCTTGCTGTCGAACACGGGCTTTTTCAGGCTTTTGCTTTCGCCATCAAATGAAATCAGCACCTGACGCACGGTAGCGCCCTGGCTCATCGGCTTGCCCTTCAAGCGCACCAGCAGTGGCGAAGTCACCGGGATAGGCTGCTGATTGGACTGGCGCTGGCTACCCACCACCACCGAGTACGAAGTCACCAGCATCAACTGCTGTTGCTCGGGTACTTCGCTGCGCACTTGCAGATCATCGGCAGGCAGAAACTGCCCGTGCAACAGCGGTGTGGCCACAGGAGCCGCCGCCAGAGGCAGGCTGGCCAGCAGCAGGCTCAGGGCAACACTGCGAAATAGAAGACTCATGTCAGGTTCCAGAAAACGGGAAGCAGCACTCTAGCATGTCGCGCGCCCGCCTCTTCTACTGTGCAACCAACTGCCCCGCCACGATCCGCACATGCTGCGGATGAAAGCGCGCCAGGCTGCTGCGATGGCCCACGCTGACAATGCTCAAGCCCGGCAGTTGATCGATCAGGGCCTGGTACACCATGGCCTCGTCTTCCTCGTCCATTGCCGAGGTTGATTCATCCATATACAGCCACTGCGGGCGATACAGCAGCGCGCGGGCAAAAGCCAGGCGCTGCTGCTCACCACCGGACAGCAACCGTTGCCAGTGATTGATCTCATCAAGCTTGGGAATCAGGTGCTCAAGCCGGCAAGTACGCAGCACCTCTACATAACGCTCAAGGGTGTAGGTGTCCCCGGTCTGTGGATAACTCAGGGCATCGCGCAAGGTGCCTATGGGCAAGTAGGGTTTTTGCGGCAGAAACAGTGCACGCTCGCGGGGCATGCAGATCGCCCCGCCCCCTCTAGGCCAAAGCCCGCCCATCGCCCGCAGCAAGGTACTCTTACCACTGCCGGAGCGACCGCTGAGCATCAGCCTCTCGCCCTCCTGCACCTGCAGGCTGGCGTCACGCAGCAGCGGGCGACCATCGGCCAGATCCAGGCTCAAGTCATGGATCTGCAAGTTTTCGCCCAGATGCTGCACATCAATCGCCGGGCTGCGCTGCTCGTTGTCGGTCATGGCCTGACGAAAACTCAGCAACCGGTCGCAGGTGGCACGCCATGCCGCCAGAGTCACGTAGGCATCGATAAACCAGCTGAAGTTCTCTTGCACATTGCTGAAGGCCGAGTTGATTTGCATCAGCTCACCCAGCTCGATCTTGCCGGAAAAGTAACGCGGGGCCGCGACGATAAACGGAAAGATAATGGCGATCTGCGAGTAACCGGCGGTGAAAAACGTCAGGCGTTTTTGTACCTTCATTTGCGTCCAGAAGTTTTTCCAGACCTTGTTGAAACGCGTGCTCAGTTGCTCATGCTCATTGGTTTCGCCGTTGTACAAGGCAATGCTCTCGGCATTCTCGCGCACCCGCACCATCGAGAAACGCAAGTCAGCTTCGAAGCGCTGTTGCTGGTTGCTCAAGCCAATCAGCCGCCGACCGATCAGATGCGCCAGCCAACTGCCCACGGCGGCATACAACAGCGCGCACCAGAACATATAGCCGGGGATGGTGACGCCAAAGACTTCGATGCTGCCCGAAACGCCCCACAGGATGATCGAAAACGACACCAGGCTGACCACGTTACGGATCAGCCCCAGGCCCAGGGTCAAGGTGCTGTCGGTGAACGAATTGATATCTTCACTGATGCGCTGGTCAGGGTTGTCGGTATAGCCGCCCTGCTCCAGCTGGTAATAGTTCTTGTGGGCCAGCCAGCGTGCGAAGTGCTGCTCGGTAAGCCAGCGGCGCCAGCGAATGGTCAGCATCTGGGTCAAATAGAGCCGATACACCGCGCCGACAATACCCGCCGCGGCAATGATGCCGAAGTAGCCGATCAGGCTCCAGAACGCCTTGGCGTCCTTGTTTTCCAGGGCATTGTAGAAGTCCTTGTACCAGTGGTTGATCCACACCGAAATGCCCACGCTGACCAGCGACAAGGCAACTACGGCGATCAACAGCAACCACGCCCTGGCGCGTTCTTCACTGCGCCAGTAGGGGGTTATGAGGCGCCACACCCGAGGGATGAAATCCCCACGCACAGCATCATTCACTACAGAAGGCTCGGCGTTCTGATTCATCGTTCAGGCTCGTTCGGAGTAAAGAGCAACCTGCAAGCCGGTCAGGACAACCGGCCCACGACGCTGGGACACGTCTTGTTACAGGTTAGAAGCTGTAGCCGTCAGCATGCAAGGCGCAATGCAAATGCTACAGCTCCCGTTCAGCGTCGCACCGGACGCTTCTGCAATTTGCGCTGCAAGGTACGCCGATGCATGCCCAGGGCGCGGGCAGTGGCCGAAATATTGCCTTCATGCTCACCCAGCACGCGCTGGATGTGTTCCCACTGCAGGCGGTCAACCGACATCGGGTTGTCCGGCACCAGGGTTTCCAGGTCGGCATGCTGGGACAGCAAGGCAGCGAGCACGTCATCGGCATCGGCTGGTTTGCACAGGTAGTTGCAGGCTCCGCGCTTGATCGCCTCAACGGCGGTGGCGATGCTCGAATAACCGGTGAGGATCACCACCCGCATCTCCGGGTCGAGTTCCAGCAGCTTGGGCAGCAGGACCAGGCCGGAATCGCCGTCCATTTTCAGATCCAGCGCGGCAAAATCGGGCAGATCCTGTTGTGCCAGGATCAGCCCCTCTTCGGCGGAACCTGCCGTGCTCACGCGAAAACCGCGTCGGCTCATGGCGCGAGCCATCACACGGGTAAAAGTGGCGTCGTCATCTACCAACAACAAATGCGGCAGTTCTTCGCCTTCGACCTGAATTTCTTCACTCATTTTCATTTCCTCGGGCGACACGTGGCAGGCGCAGCTCAGTGAGCGTACCGCCATCCTCATGACTGTAGAGTTTTACCGAGCCGCCAGCGCGGGTCACGCTGGCCTTGCTCAAGAATAGGCCCAGACCGAAGCCTTTGCCCTTGGTAGTAAAAAAGGGTTTGCCGATTTGTTCGGCGATGGCCAACGGTACACCCGGACCGTGGTCACGAATACTGATTGTCAGATCAACCGCATCCCAGTCGACTGTCACTTCCAGCCCTTCCGGGCAGGCATCGGCGGCATTGTTGAGCAGGTTGAGCAGCGCCTGGGTCAAGTCAGGTGGCGGCGCCAGGCGCGGAACCGGCGCGTGGCCCAGGCACTGGAAGCGATAAGTGGCTTCAGGCCGCATCAAGTGCCAGCGGTTCAGGGCTTCATCCAGCCATTGCGTAACGTCCTGAACCTCGATCGCCAGCCGGCGGTTGGCCTCGGCGGCACGCACCAGTTGCTGCAGGGTTTCCTTACACAGCTTGACCTGATCCTGCAGCACGCTCAGATCGTCCTGCAAATCCGAGTCAAGGTGATCGCGACGCATCTCCTTGAGCAGCACGCTCATGGTCGACAACGGCGTCCCCAGTTCATGGGCTGCACCGGCCGCCTGCGTGGCCACGGCCAGCAATTGCTGGTCGCGCAGGCCTTCTTCACGGCGCAGGGCGCGCAGTTCTTCCTGACGGCGCAGTTCCTCACCCATTTTGGCGGCAAAGAACGTGATCACCGCAGCTGACAGGGCGAAACTCAACCACATGCCATAAATCTGCAGCTTTTCGCGAAAGAACGGCACGGTATCTATAGGGTAGAACTGCATCAACAGCAGCGTATACAGCGCCAGCGCAATCCCGGTCAGCACCAGCGAATAGCGCCAGGGCAGCGTGACGGCGGCGATGGTCAGCGGCACCAGATAATACGAAACAAACGGGTTGGCCGAGCCACCCGAAAAGTACAGCAGGGCACTGTGGATAAACAGGTCACAGGCCAGTTGCAGCGCATATTCCAGCTCAGTCACCGGCCAGGTGGTGCGCAACCGGATCGCGGTAAACGCGCACAACAGCATGGAAAACCCAAGGGTGATGCTGAGCTGAAACCAGGGTAATGGCAGCAGGTTGAACAGATAGGCAAAGCCCACTGAACCCGCTTGCGCGGCCAGCACCAACATGCGGATAAACGTAAGACGCCAGAGGTTCTGGCGTGTTGCGGACAATAACTGAACGGGGGCGAGCATGAGCTCTCCTGATGAGCGCTCCAGGCGGATCACCGGGAGTATAACCAAGCAGGCGGCCCCGCAGGCAAAAGTGCGGCAAACAGCCACAGTGTTTTTTATGAAAATGCGGCTAAAAGCCTGCGCAAAAAACGCCCTCGTAGCAGCTGCCGAAGGAACGAGGCTGCGTTCGGCTGCGAAGCAGTCGCGAAATCAGACATTGCGATCTATTAGTTAAATCTGGTTCTCAGCATTGACGACCGCTTCGCGCTCGAACGCAGCCTCGTTCCTTCGGCAGCTGCTACGCAATCTGTGGAGACCATATGTATCGAAAATGTAATTGGGCGAACTGATGGCCACTGATTAGAGTCATATGGCCATTGCTGTTCTCAATCAAGGAGCTTCCATGTCCAACTTCCAACGCACCGCTGCCCTTTTGACCCTGAGCATCGGCGCACTTGCCAGCCTGCCGGCCCTGGCAGACGACATTCATTACAACCAGATTTCCCTGCGTGCCGAAGCCAGCCAGGAAGTGCCTCGCGACTTGATGATCGTGACCCTCTATACCGAAGCGCAAAATACCGACGCCGCCAAGTTGGCCGCAGAAATCACCACGTCGATGAACAAAGCCATCGGCCAGGCCAAATCCGTCAAGGAAGTCACCCTGCGCCAGGGCAATCGCAACAGCTACCCGATTTACGACAACAAAACCCAGAAGATCACCGGTTGGCGTGAACGCGCAGAACTGCGCCTTGAAAGCACCGATTTTGCAGCTCTGTCCAAGCTCACCGGCGATCTGATGCAAACCCTGAAAATGGGCAGCATGCAGTTCACCGTCGCCAATGCCACGCGCAAAACCAGCGAAGACGCGCTGCTCAAGGACGCTGTCAATGCGTTCAAGGCTCGCGCCCAGTTGGCCACCGACGCCCTGGGCGGCAAGGGTTACAAGATCGTCAACCTGAACCTCAACACCAACGGCTACCCGCAACCTTACCTGCGCAGCGCAATGATGATGAAGGCCGCAGCCCCGGCGATGGACTCGGCGCCTACCCCGGAAGTCGAAGCCGGCACCAGTGAAGTCAGCATGAGTGCCGATGGCGTGATTGAAGTGCAGATGCAGTAAGCCTGATACGCCCTGCCAACCCCTGAAGCCAGACCGTTTCAGGGGTTTTTTTATGCCCCCGGGAAAACGCCTGCAATCGTTCTAGAATCTCAAGGTGATTACCTGCAGCAGCGCTGCCCTTCACAACAATGTTTCCCGCACAGGGGTATTGATTAGTAACAACACTGTCCTAAAACAGTGCAAGAAGGTCGCAAAAGCCCCCCGCAGATGTAAGCAAATGAGTCGAAATGCCATGCGCAAACGATCAAATGCGTCATAAGTTATATAAAAGCGACATTCCTGTACGATCGTCCCACCTTTTCAAGCTTCAACTGCTTCCACATATTGCATTGGGTATGGGCTGTGCATAAGTATCGCCGGGTCGACTCATAAGGTCGCCCTCAAACCAAAAATGACAAAAATCATGAGGCCACCATGTTCAAACACGCGGTCATTCCGTTTTTAGTAGGCGCCAGCCTGTTGGCAAGTGCACCTTTCGCCCACGCTGCTTCCAACCTGGTGTTTTGCTCTGAAGGCAGCCCGGCAGGTTTTGACCCTGGCCAGTACACCACCGGTACTGACTTTGATGCGTCGGCCGAGACCATCTTTAACCGCCTGAGCCAGTTCGAACGTGGCGGCACCAAGGTTGAGCCCGGCCTGGCGACCAGCTGGGATGTCTCGCCAGATAACCTGACATGGACTTTCCACCTGCGTGATGGCGTCAAGTTCCACACCACCCCTTACTTCAAGCCAACCCGCGATTTCAACGCCGACGACGTGCTTTTCACGTTCAACCGCATGCTCGACAAAGACATGCCGTTCCGTAAGGCTTACCCCACCGAATTCCCTTATTTCACCGACATGGGCATGGACAAAAACATCGCCAAGGTGGAAAAAATCGACGACAAGACCGTCAAGTTCACCCTGAACTCGGTCGATGCCGCGTTTATCCAGAACATGGCGATGCACTTTGCATCCATCCAGTCCGCCGAGTACGCCGACAAGCTGCTCAAGGAAGGCAAGCCTGCCGACATCAACCAGAAACCGATCGGCACTGGCCCGTTTGTGTTCAAGAGCTACCAGAAAGACTCGAACATCCGCTACACCGGCAACAAGGACTACTGGAAGCCAGAAGACGTCAAGATCGACAACCTGATCTTCGCCATCACCACCGACCCCTCGGTACGCGTCCAGAAGCTCAAGAAGAACGAGTGCCAGGTCACCCTCTTCCCGCGTCCGGCCGACCTCAAGGCCCTGAGTGAAGACCCGAATCTGAAGATGCCCCATCAAGCGGGCTTCAACCTCGGTTACATCGCCTACAACGTGATGGACAAGATCAAGGGCAGCAACGAGCCAAACCCGATGTCCCAGCTCAAGGTCCGCCAGGCCCTGGACATGTCGGTGAACAAACAGCAGATCATCGACTCGGTATACCAGGGTGCAGGCCAACTGGCGGTGGGTGCCATGCCTCCGACCCAATGGTCCTATGACACCAGCATCAAGGACGCACCTTTCGATCCGGAAAAAGCCAAACAACTGCTCAAGGAAGCAGGCGTCAAGGAAGGTACCGAGATCGTACTGTGGGCCATGCCGGTGCAACGCCCGTATAACCCCAATGCCAAGCTGATGGCTGAAATGCTCCAGTCGGACTGGAGCAAGATCGGCATCAAGGCCAAGATCACCAGCTACGAATGGGGCGAGTACATCAAGCGCTCCAAAGGCGGCGAGAACGGCGCTATGCTGATTGGCTGGAGCGGCGACAACGGTGACCCGGACAACTGGCTCGGCACCCTGTTTGGCTGCGACTCGCTGGAAGGCAACAACTTCTCCAAATGGTGCGACCCGGAGTTCGACAAACTGGTCAAAGCCGCCAAGGCCACCACTGATATTGCAGAGCGCACAAAACTGTACCAACAGGCGCAGCAACGACTCAAAAGCCAGATTCCGATGACACCTATCGCACACTCGACGGTGTATCAACCGATGCGCAAAAACGTAGAAGATTTCAAGATCAGCCCGTTTGGCCTGAACTCCTTCTACGGGGTCAGCGTCGGCAAATAACAAGGACCGGTGAATGCGGCTACAAGGCTGCATTCACTTATCTACCAGGACGGTGGAAATCACCTACAGCCTAAAGCCATATCTGACTACATCAGAGGCTATAGGAAGCCAAGACGATTCCTACAAGATTGTCAGATCCCATGTATTTACTGCTGAGCGCCGGCTGCTTAACTTCGGCCAAGGGCAGTCTATTGCAGCGGGTGAGGCGCAGTAGTTGATGGCATCGACGCCCTGAACCGTACGCCTTCGATCAAGGCGCGCTCAGGACTCAAAAATAAAAAAAGGATAGGGAACGCCATGCGCAACCCTCTGGTTTTATCAGTATTGATCGGCGCCGGCGTACTTGCCGGCAGCCCACTCGCAAACGCAGCCAACAGCCTGGTGTTTTGTTCCGAAGGCAGCCCGGCCGGTTTTGACACCGCGCAGTACACCACCGCCACCGACAACGACGCGGCCGAGCCCATTTACAACCGCCTCGCTGAGTTTGAAAAAGGTGGCACCGCAGCCGTTCCGGCCCTGGCAACGAGCTGGGATGTTTCCGAAGACGGCCTGACGTGGACGTTCCACCTGCGTGACGGGGTCAAGTTCCACACCACAAAATGGTTCACCCCGACCCGCAACTTCGATGCCGATGACGTGCTCTTTACGTTCAACCGTATGCTCAACCCGGACCATCCCTTCCGCAAGGCCTACCCCACCGAGTTCCCGTACTTCAACGGCATGAGCCTGGACAAGAACATCGCCAGCGTCGAAAAAACCGGTCCCATGACCGTGGTCATGAAACTCAACTCGGTAGACGCCGCCTTTATTCAAAACCTGGCCATGAGCTTTGCCGCCATCCTGTCGGCCGAATACGCCGACCAGTTGCTCAAGAGCGGCAAGCCCAGCGATATCAACCAGAAGCCTGTCGGCACCGGCCCGTATGTGTTCCAGCGTTATCAGAAAGACTCGAACATCCGCTACGCCGCCAACAAGGACTATTGGGCCCCCAGCCAGGTCAAGCTCGACAACCTGATTTTCTCGATCAGCGTCGATGCCTCGGCGCGCATGCAAAAGCTGCGTAAAAACGAATGCCAGGTCTCGCTCAACCCGCGCCCGGCCGACGTTGCCGGCCTCAAGGCCGATCCGAAGCTGCAGGTGATTGAAAAGCCCGGCTTCAACCTCGGTTACATAGCCTACAACGTGCAGCACAAACCGTTCGACCAGTTGCAGGTGCGCCAGGCCCTGGACATGGCGGTCAACAAGGACGAGATCCTCAAGGCGGTGTATCAGGGCGCAGGCCAAAAAGCCGTCAACGCCATGCCGCCAACGCAATGGTCCTACGACGAAACCATTACCGACGCCCCCTACAACCCGGAAAAAGCCAAAGAGCTGCTCAAAGCCGCTGGGGTCAAGGACGGCACCGAAATAACCCTGTGGGCCATGCCCGTACAGCGCCCCTACAACCCGAACGCCAAGCTGATGGCCGAAATGCTGCAGTCGGACTGGGCCAAGATCGGCCTCAAGGTCAAGATCGTCAGCTATGAATGGGGCGAGTACATCAAGCGCACCAAAAACGGTGAGCACGACATCAGCCTGATTGGCTGGACCGGCGACAACGGTGACCCGGACAACTGGCTCGGCACCCTCTACAGCTGCGACGCGATTGGTGGCAACAACTACTCCATGTGGTGCAACAAGGAGTACGACACCCTGGTCAAGAATGCCAAGGTCGTGACCGATCGCGATCAGCGCACGGTGCTCTACAAACAGGCCCAGCAGTTGCTCAAGCAACAGGTGCCGATCACCCCCATTGCGCACTCCACAGTCAACCAGCCGCTGAGCGCCAAAGTCGAAGGGTTCACGGTCAGCCCCTTTGGCCGTAACGCCTTCTCAGGTGTCAGCCTCAAGGACTGATTACTCCAATAGAACAGTGCCACTGTGGGAGCGAGCCTGCTCGCGAAGTCCTCAAGAGCAGCGCGGTATCGCCAACGACCTTCGCGAGCAGGCTCGCTCCCACAACAGAGATCACAAACAACACCGCTCTTTCAGCAGGTCACTTAACCCATGGCCCGCTAAAACTTCGCCAAATCTGCACCAGGCAAACGTTTGCAATGCTTTAAATCGTTTTACAACAGCCGAGTCATCACAAAAAAAGACCGGCCATAAAAAGAAGAAACCAAAGAGGAGCCTCAACCATGAAACTCACCAGCCGCGCGTTATTGGCCTTGTCCATCAGCAGCATCACTGCGATGGCCAATGCCGATGAATTCATGCCGACCGAACTCAAAGCCAGCAGCGCTCAAAGCGAGACCAAGGGCTTTGTCGAAGACCAGACCCTGGGCGGCACTACCCGCAACTGGTACGCCAACGAGCTCAAGCGTCGCGATGACCGTTTCAGCTACAACAACCACGGCACCCGTGAATCCACCCCGCGCCGGATCAACTGGGTACAGGGCACCATCCTCGACTACAAGTCGGGCTTCACCGAAGGCACCGTAGGCTTCAGCACCCAGGTCGCGGCTTACAACGCCATTGCCCTGGATCGCGACGCCAAGGACATCGCCGGGCCAAACAACCGCACCCTGACCCACAGCGACGGCGACGCCGTCGGCCAGTGGAGCAAGCTGGGCCTGGCCAACCTCAGCGCCCGCATCTCCAACACCACGCTGACCGTAGGCCGACAGAACTTCAGCAGCCCGACCATCGACGTGATCGGTAACCGCGCACTGCCTTCCAGCTTTCAAGGGGTGGGCCTGCACAGTGAAGAGTTCAACAACCTGTCGTTCGATGCCGGCTCCTTTGACCGCGTGTCCCCGCGTACCGAGTCGAGCCTGAGCAAGTTCCGCAGCGAATACGGCGCAACCGGGGTTGAAACCGATCGCGCCAGCGTCGCCGGCCTCAACTACCAGCCGTTCAAGAGCCTGAAGACCACGCTGTACGCAACCCACGTTGAAGACTTCTGGAACCAGTACTACTTCGGCGCCGTACACGACATGGGCGACAACGCCACCCTGGGCCTGAATACCAACTTCAACTACTACAAGACCCTGGATACCGGCAGCAAGGCCCTGGGCAACATCAACAACGACGCCTACAGCCTGGCCTTTGCCCTGACCCACCAGGCCCACACCCTGAGCCTGTCGTTCCAGCAGATCGTCGGCGACGAATACTTCGACTACCTGCACGAAACAAACGGCATCTACCTGGCCAACTCCCTGCTCTCGGACTTCAACGGCCCGAACGAGAAATCCCTGCAACTGGCCTACAGCATCAACATGGCCCAGTACGGCATTCCGGGCCTCAAGTTCAACGCCTACCACGCCCGCGGCTGGGATATCGATGGCACCAAGTACACCGGCACCGCCTACGACGTGAAGAACATGGACGGCGAAACCCATTACGAGTACAGCGTTGGCACGTCCTATGCAATCCAAAGTGGCCCGCTGAAAGCCACCGCGATTCGCGCGACGTACACCACGCACCGCGCCAGCAAAAACCAGTCTGACGGCAACATCAACGAATTCCGCCTGGTGACCACCATTCCGTTCAACATTCTGTAAAAAACTGCTCAAACCCGAAGGCTGCGGCTGATTCGACGAATCAGCCGCAGCCGTTACGCTGGCTCACCCGACTCTGGAGAGGGTTGCTATGAAAAGATTCCCACTACGCACTGCCCTGGCCGCGGCACTGCTCTGCACCACTGTGAGTGTCAGCGCGAAAACCCTGGTGGTCTGCACTGAAGCCAGCCCTGAAGGGTTCGACATCGTCCAGTTCACCACCGCCGTGACTGCCGATGCTTCGGCCGAGACCATACTCAACCGCCTGGTCGACTTTGCCCCCGGCACCACGGATGTGGAGCCCGCCCTGGCCGAGCGCTGGGACATCAGCCCGGACGGGCTTGAATACACATTTCACCTGCGTCCCGACGTAAAGTTTCACACCACTGATTATTTCAAACCGACCCGAACCCTGAACGCCGATGACGTGGTCTGGAGTTTTCAGCGCCAGCTGGACCCGAATCACCCGTGGCACAAACTGTCGCTGGTCGGTTACCCCTACTTTGAAAGCATGGGTTTCAAGGACCTGCTCAAGAGCGTCGAGAAAGTTGACGACCTGACGGTAAAAATCACTCTCAACCACCCTGAAGCGCCGTTTCTGCGCGACGTGGCCATGCCGTTCAATTCCATCTACTCCGCCGAATACGCCGACCAGTTGCTCAAGTCCGGCAAAACCGCCGACCTCAATGCCAAGCCGATCGGCACCGGCCCGTTTATCTTCGTGCGCTACAACAAGGATGCCCAGGTACGCTTCAAGGCCAACCCGGACTACTTCCGTGGCAAACCGCCCAGTGATGCGCTGATCTTCGCCATCGCCACCGACAGCAACGTGCGCCTGCAAAAGCTCAAGGCCAACGAATGCCAGATCGCGCTGTACCCCAAGCCTGATGAGGTCAAGAACATCCGCAAGGACCCCAACCTCAAGGTCGATGAGCTGGCCGCCCTGATGACCAGCTATATCGCCATGAATACCAGTCACAAGTACCTGAGCGATGTGCGCGTACGCAAAGCCATCGACATGGCCTTCGACAAGCAGACCTATCTGAACTCCGTCCACGGCGAAGGCAACGCACTGCTGGCCGTCAACCCTTACCCGCCGACCATGCTGGGCTACAACACCAGCATTCAGCGGCCGCCCCGCGACCTGGACAAGGCCCGGGCCTTGCTCAAGGAAGCCGGGGTACCTGAAGGCACGGTACTGACCCTATTCACCCGCAACGGCGGCGGCCCGACCAACCCCAACCCGATGCTGGGTGCGCAGTTGCTGCAGTCCGACCTGGCACAAATCGGCCTCAAGCTGGATATCCGGGTCATGGAATGGGGCGAAATGCTCAAGCGCGCCAAAAATGGCGAACATGATCTGGTGTCGACCGGTTGGGGCGGCGATAACGGCGACCCGGATAACTTCCTGACCCCGCTGCTTAGCTGCGAGGCGGCCAAAAACGGCGAGAACTACGCCCGCTGGTGCAACAAGGACTTCGAAAGCCTGATCACCAAAGCCCGTGGTATCACTGAACCCTCGCAACGGGCCGAGTTCTATCAACAGGCACAGATGATTTTTAATCAGGACCAACCCTGGATCAACGTAACCCATCCTATGCTGTTCACGGCGATGCGCAAAAACGTCGAGGGCTATACCCTTAGCCCCCTGACCAACAACAACTTCGCCACAACCCAGGTGAAGTAGAACAATAAAAACCCGCCAGGGTTTACCTCAACCCCGGCGGACCTGCCTGACCGGCTGATAAGGAACACCACACGATGTTTAGTTTTATTGCCCGCCGAGTGGGGTTGTTGATCCCCACGTTCTTCGGCATCACCTTGCTCACCTTTGCCCTGATTCGCATGATCCCGGGTGACCCGGTCGAAGTCATGATGGGTGAGCGCCGGGTAGACCCTGAAATGCACGCCCAGGCCATGGAGCGCCTGGGTCTGAACAAGCCGCTGCACGAGCAGTACATCGACTACGTCAGCAAACTGGCACATGGCGATCTGGGCGAGTCATTGCGCACCCGTGAAAGCGTGTGGAGCGAATTTTCCGCACTTTTCCCCGCCACGCTGGAACTGGCCAGCGCCGCCCTGTTGTTCGCCGGCATCCTCGGGCTACTGGCGGGAGTGATCGCGGCACTCAAACGCGGCTCATTGTTTGACCACGGCGTGATGGGTATCTCCCTGGCGGGGTATTCGATGCCGATCTTCTGGTGGGGCCTGATCCTGATCATGTTCTTCTCCGTGGGCCTGGGCTGGACCCCGGTGTCCGGGCGTATCGACCTGCTCTACGACATAGAGCCCAAAACCGGCTTCATGCTTATCGACACCCTGCTCAGCGACGAGCCCGAAGCCTTCTGGGACGCGTTGCACCACCTGATTCTGCCGGCCATTGTGCTGGGTACCATTCCGCTGGCCGTGATCGCGCGGATGACCCGCTCATCCATGCTTGAAGTGCTGCGCGAAGACTACATCCGTACCGCCCGCGCCAAAGGCCTGTCACCCGCCCGCGTGGTGTTCGTGCACGGCCTGCGCAACGCCCTGATCCCGGTACTGACCGTGGTCGGCCTGCAAGTGGGCACCCTGCTGGCCGGTGCAGTCCTGACCGAAACCATTTTTTCGTGGCCTGGTATCGGTAAATGGCTGATCGAAGCCATTGGCGCCCGGGACTATCCCGTGGTGCAAAACGGCATCCTGCTAATCGCCTGCCTGGTGATTCTGGTCAACTTCGTAGTCGACATCCTCTACGGCTTTGCCAACCCACGCATCCGTCACCAGCGCTGAGATCCTGACCATGAGCACCTCCCCAAGCACGACCGAAGTGGATCAAAGCCTGCTTTATCCATCACCGTACAAAGAATTCTGGCATGCCTTCTCCCGGAACAAGGGCGCTGTGGCGGGTCTGATTTTCATGACCATCATCGTGTTCTGCGCGATCTTCGCCCCGTGGGTCGCCCCCCATAGCCCGAGTGAGCAATACCGCGACTTTCTGCTGACCCCGCCGGTCTGGCTGGAAGGCGGCAACTGGCAATTTCTGCTGGGCACCGATGAACTGGGTCGCGACCTGCTGTCACGCCTGATCGAAGGTTCACGGCTGTCGCTGTTGATCGGTTTGTCGTCTGTGGTCATCTCGCTGATTCCGGGCGTGATCCTGGGCCTGTTTGCCGGCTTTTTTCCGCGCCTTCTCGGCCCGGGCATCATGCGGTTGATGGACATCATGCTGGCCCTGCCTTCCTTGCTGCTGGCCGTGGCGATTGTCGCCATCCTCGGCCCTGGCCTGATCAACACCGTGATCGCCATTGCCGTGGTGTCGTTGCCATCGTACGTGCGTCTGACCCGTGCCGCCGTGATGGGCGAGCTGAACCGCGACTATGTGACCGCTGCCCGCCTGGCCGGTGCCAGTCTGCCGCGCCTGATGTTTATCACTGTGCTGCCCAACTGCATGGCGCCGCTGATCGTGCAGGCCACCCTGAGTTTCTCCTCGGCGATCCTCGACGCCGCAGCACTGGGCTTTCTTGGCCTCGGCGTACAACCGCCAACCCCTGAGTGGGGCACCATGCTGGCTTCGGCCCGCGACTATATCGAACGCGCGTGGTGGGTCGTCAGCCTGCCTGGCTTGACCATTTTGCTCAGCGTGCTGGCAATCAACCTGATGGGCGACGGCCTGCGCGATGCGCTGGACCCGAAACTCAAGAACGCCGCCTGAGGAGATTCCCATGTCACTGTTAGAAATCAAGAATCTCAATGTCCGTTTTGGCGACGCTACGGCCGTGCCGGTGGTAGACGGCCTGAGCCTGTCTGTGGATAAAGGCGAAGTACTGGCAATTGTCGGTGAGTCGGGGTCGGGCAAGTCCGTGACCATGATGGCGCTGATGGGCCTGATCGAGCACCCTGGTATCGTCAGCGCCGACGCGCTGACCTTCGACGGCAAGAACATGCTGACCCTCAGCGCGCGTCAGCGCCGCCAGATCGTCGGCAAGGACATGGCGATGGTCTTCCAGGACCCCATGACCGCACTGAACCCCAGCTACACCGTGGGTTTCCAGATCGAGGAAGTGCTGCGCCTGCACCTGAAAATGTCCGCCAAGGCAGCGCGCAAACGGGCCATCGAGCTGCTGGAAAAAGTTGAAATCCCGGGGGCTGCCAGCCGCATGGACGCCTACCCGCACCAACTGTCAGGCGGCATGAGCCAGCGCGTGGCGATTGCCATGGCGATTGCCGGTGAACCCAAACTGCTGATCGCCGACGAACCTACCACGGCCCTGGACGTAACCATCCAGGCGCAGATCATGGACCTGCTGCTGAGCCTGCAACGCGAACAGAACATGGGCCTGGTGCTGATTACCCACGACCTCGCCGTAGTCGCCGAAACCGCCCAGCGGGTATGCGTGATGTACGCCGGCCAGGCCGTGGAAGTCGGCAACGTGCCGGGGCTGTTTGATGTGCCCGCGCACCCGTACAGCGAGGCGCTGCTGGCTGCGATCCCGGAACACAGCATGGGCGCTGCCCGTCTGTCGACCTTGCCCGGCATCGTGCCCGGTCGCTATGACCGGCCCAAAGGCTGCCTGCTGTCACCGCGCTGCCCGTATGTACAAGAGCAATGTCGTCAACAACGTCCTGCGCTGGAGCAACAGGCTCACAGCCAGGTGCGCTGCTTCTTCCCCTTGAATCAGGAGGTGGCGTAATGACTGTTGTTCTTACCGCCCGCGACCTAACCCGTCACTACGAAGTATCCCGTGGCATGTTCAAAGGCCATGCGCTGGTGCGCGCACTCAACGGCGTGTCATTTGAACTGGAAGCCGGTAAAACCCTTGCCGTGGTGGGAGAGTCCGGTTGCGGAAAATCCACCCTGGCCCGCGCGTTGACCTTGATTGAAGAGCCCTCCTCGGGCTCGCTGAAAATTGCCGGGCAAGAAGTTGCAGGGGCCAACAAGGCCGAGCGCAAACAACTGCGCAAAGACGTGCAGATGGTGTTCCAGAGCCCCTACGCCTCGCTCAACCCGCGGCAGAAAATCGGCGATCAACTGGCCGAGCCGCTGCTCATCAACACCAGCCTGAGCGCCAGCGAGCGCCGCGAAAAAGTCCAGGCCATGATGAAACAGGTCGGCTTGCGCCCCGAGCATTACCAGCGCTACCCGCATATGTTCTCGGGGGGCCAGCGCCAGCGTATCGCCCTGGCCCGGGCCATGATGTTGCAACCCAAGGTGCTGGTGGCGGACGAACCAACCTCGGCGCTGGACGTGTCGATCCAGGCGCAGGTGCTTAACCTGTTTATGGATTTGCAGCAGGAGTTCAACACTGCCTACGTGTTCATTTCCCATAACCTGGCGGTGGTGCGACATGTGGCCGACACGGTACTGGTGATGTACCTCGGTCGCCCGGTAGAGATGGGCCCCAAGGAGGAGATCTACACCCGGCCGTTGCACCCCTACACCCAGGCGCTGCTGTCGGCCACGCCGACGATCCACCCCGATCCGCTCAAGCCAAAAATCAAGATCGTCGGCGAGCTGCCCAACCCGCTGAACCCGCCATCAGGTTGCGCCTTTCACAAGCGCTGCCCGTATGCGACCGAGTTGTGCAGCACAGACGAACCTGTACTGCGCCTGCTCGACAACCGCCAGGTTGCCTGCCATCACGCGGAGCAGTTTTTGCAGAGCTAAACACGACCCGTAGCAGCTGCCGAGGAACGAAGGCTGCGTTCGGCGGCACAGCCGTCGTAAAATCGAGGCCCGCGGAGTAACAGACATACCGCAAGCTCAGGTTTTACGATTGCTTCGCAATCGAACGCAGCCTTCGGCAGCGGCTACACATAGAGGTAATGCATTACGTCTGGCTATCGCCTTCATCGCCCTCATCGCCGTTATCCCCACCGTCACCGCCGCCATCACCATCGGTCTGGTCATCATCCCCCGAACTGCCGCCCTGCCCCTGGTCCCCAGGTTCGGAATCCGACTTGTAGATGGCATGAAGTGTCGGCCCCGGCACGCCTGTTACTGAAAACCCGGCCCCCGTGCTGCTCAGCGGGTTGCTCGCCCAAGCCGCCGAGGCACTCACCGTCAGCAGCACCAGCACCTTGAGCAACAGCACAATGCGTT
The DNA here is from genome assembly GCF_009600035.1 of Pseudomonas sp. FSL R10-2964. Lineage (NCBI taxonomy): Bacteria > Pseudomonadati > Pseudomonadota > Gammaproteobacteria > Pseudomonadales > Pseudomonadaceae > Pseudomonas > Pseudomonas sp. FSL R10-2964. The sequence continues at coordinate 101,379 of NZ_WIWH01000005.1, forward strand.
GAAAAAGCTTCATCGCGATTTCTATCCTGTTATGAGAAAAGCACCCTTTAAACCTAGTTCGCCCCTTTCAGCTTTTCCAGAAACTCACAGGCTGGGATATACCCATTCGGAGTAACGCAGCCGCGTTTGTCGATACTATGTGGTGGGCCATACGCTCACTTGTAGCCGTTGACGAGCAGCGCGAGGCTACGTCCGACTGCGTAGCAGTCGTAAACTGCTTCGGACGCGATCACAGCCTTCGGCAGCGACTACTGAAGACACGTGCGTTAGATAGTTGAATTGATAGCCGTAGACATTTAGCCAATAAAAAGCCCAGCCACCCATGATCACTGGATGGCTGGGCTGAACAAGCAAAAATCAAGCAGATTTGAAGCCAGGCTTACCGTTGGCGGCTCGCCATTCACTGACTTTCTTGGTTATAGCTTCTGGAGTGCTGTCCAAATCAGATGCGGCATAGTAGATAAGGTCTGTACCTTCAGGATGCTCAGTGACTTTTTCAAAATGCGCCAGAAGCTTGTCAAGGCGTTCATCAGTTTCAGCAATGTTCTCCTGGAATATTTCTTTCATAAACACCAAGAACTCGGCTTCCGTATACTCAGAGAAACTACTTTTCAGCTCCATCATTTCGCTCCTTTATGAATATCCAGGTGACGCTTAGGGGTCAAAATCAACATATTTTCAACATTGTAAATATCTCCCCCCTTAGCGACTTCATGGACATGATGTATTTCAAATGAGGACCGCTTGCCCACTGCATCACTTTTCCTGGTCTTAGCTGCATTACCGATGCTCATTCGGGCTCTATTTGGAGCTATAAACTGCTGTGACAGCACCGGATCTTTCGTTATTTCTACCCAAAACGCCTCTCGAAACGCCTTGAAATTCTTGAACTCCCTTCCCCGAAGCCGATCAGCAATCTGTGACGGCACCGCAGCACCCTCACCCTGCGCCGCAGCCCCCAGCCAGATACCCGTACTGGCGTGACAGTGGCGCCAGTGTAAACCGTTGGCACTGGTTGCTCGGCAGGGGAAGTAGTCGAGCTATTCCCCGGATCGACGATGGGTGTCCAGGTCAACGTCCTTGGCGGTACATCTTCAGTGGTTACGCTGTAAACATTCAGCTGTGCGTTAAACGTTGCAGCTACAACCCTGACATTCGACGGCACAGTTATGCCATCCGCCAAAGCGACAAAAACTTCAGACTGCCCATCTGCGGCTGTTTTTGAACTGATACGCACTGGCAGATCAACATTGCCATTGGCGGCAGCAATTGCTGATAGATCGTCGTTGAGCCCAGGTGCCAGATCCGAGAGCGGCCTACTAAATGCATAGCGCTCAGGCAATTCGCCATTTGCCAGTTTGGGCGAATACACCAAGGCAGACACCCCCACCAAAAACCCCGAAGCTGTGCCTGCGAATAAACCGGACAAGGCGCGAATAGGTCCGCAGGCCTTTGCGCTCCTAAGGGCTCGATCGCAGTCTGCGGCAGCGGTTACAAAATTTGCGCAAAAAAAAGCGAAGCCCAAGGGCTTCGCTTTTTTATCAACCAGACACCTGAGTGCTTAGTGATGCTCGCGGGTTGCGCGGAACTTCACATCCGGCCAGCGCTCTTCCATCAACGCCAGGTTGACGCGGGTCGGAGCCAGATAGGTCAGGTGACCGCCACCGTCCACGGCCAGGTTTTCCACAGCTTTGACGCTGAACTCTTCGAGCTTCTTCTTATCGTCGCAATCAATCCAGCGAGCCGAGTACACAGTGATCGGCTCGTAGGAGCATTCCACTTTGTATTCTTCTTTCAAGCGGCTGGCGACCACGTCGAACTGCAGCACACCCACGGCGCCCAGGATGATGTCGTTGCTGCGCTCCGGGAAGAACACCTGGGTGGCGCCCTCTTCGGCCAGTTGCTGCAAGCCCTGGCGCAATTGCTTGGACTTGAGTGGATCGCGCAGACGTACGCGACGGAACAGTTCCGGGGCAAAGTGCGGAATACCGGTGAAGCTCAGGCTCTCACCTTCGGTGAAGGTGTCACCGATCTGGATGGTGCCGTGGTTGTGCAAACCGATGATATCACCCGCAAAAGCCTCTTCGAGCTGTTCACGCTCGGAGGAGAAGAACGTCAGCGCATCGCCGATACGAACATCTTTGCCGGTGCGCACATGGCGCATTTTCATGCCCTTTTCGTATTTGCCCGAGCAAATGCGCATAAAGGCGATACGGTCGCGGTGTTTCGGGTCCATGTTCGCCTGGATCTTGAACACGAAACCGGTGAACTTCTCTTCAACCGGCTCGACGGTACGCTCGTTGGCAACACGGGCCAGCGGCTTCGGGGCCCAGTCAACTACCGCGTCGAGCACATGGTCGACACCAAAGTTGCCCAGTGCGGTACCGAAGAACACCGGGGTCAACTGGCCGTCGAGAAATTCCTGCTGGTTGAATTCATGGCAAGCGCCCTGAACCAGTTCCAGTTGATCAACAAAACGATCGTACTCGTCACCCAAGTGGGCACGGGCTTCATCGGAATCGAGCTTTTCGATGATTTTGGTTTCGGTGCGCTCATGCCCATGACCGGCGGTGTAGACGATGATGTAGTCGTCTGCCAGGTGGTAGACACCCTTGAAATCGCGGTAGCAGCCGATCGGCCAGGTGATCGGCGCCGCCTTGATTTTCAGGACCGCTTCGATCTCGTCCAGCAACTCGATCGGGTCGCGAATATCGCGGTCGAGTTTGTTGATAAAGCTGACGATTGGCGTGTCACGCAGACGACACACGTCCATCAGGGCGATGGTACGTGGCTCAACGCCCTTACCGCCGTCGAGGACCATCAGCGCCGAGTCGACCGCGGTCAGCGTGCGGTAGGTGTCTTCGGAGAAGTCTTCGTGGCCCGGGGTGTCGAGCAGGTTGATCATGTTGTCGCGATACGGGAACTGCATGACCGACGTGGTAATCGAAATACCCCGTTGTTTCTCCATTTCCATCCAGTCGGAGGTGGCATGGCGGTCGGACTTTCGCGATTTCACCGTACCGGCGACAGCAATCGCCTTACCCATCAGCAAGAGCTTTTCGGTGATGGTGGTCTTACCCGCATCGGGGTGGGAAATAATGGCGAAAGTGCGGCGTTTCGCGACTTCGGCGGCCTGGTTGGTCATGGGAAATCGCCTGACGATTGATTCAAAAAAGGGCGCGGATTATAGCTCAAATCAGGCGCCTACAGCCACCGTTGGAACCGTGGCTCGTCGGACAAGGGTGGCAATGTGCCGTAAAAAATGTGAACCTTTTAAACAGTGGAGGCGTCCACTCTCCTGATACGACAAAGCGTCAGGGGCTGAAATATCAGCAAGTTAGCCTGACGAGGCTGCGCTAATGACAGGTGTTGAGGGCGCATTTTCGCCACCACCTGTTGCTCTTCGCGAACATATTGCCGGCAGCCAGGAATGGCCTTGCCACACGACGATGTGTTCGCCGACTGAAAAAAAAGGAGTCCGTCTATGGCGAATCGCTATGGAAAAGGGCTTATAGGATGCGCGGTCGTTATCGCGCTTCTGGCCCTGTTGGTCCACTGGATCGGCATCAGCACTATCGAACACTATCAAGATGATTTGTTGTTCTACCTGCAAGCCCACCTGTACCTGGTACTCGCTTCAATGCTCGCCGCCCTCCTTGTAGGGATACCTGCCGGCATTTTCCTCAGCCGACCTTCAATGGCCGGACGTGCGGAACGCTTCATGCAAGTCTTCAACATCGGCAACACCGTGCCTCCTCTGGCGGTACTGGCCATTGCCCTGGGTTTCCTGGGCATCGGTAGCGGCCCTGCCATCTTCGCCCTGTTTCTCGCCTCGTTGCTGCCCATTGTGCGCAATACCTACGAAGGCTTGAAAAACGTCCAGGGTTCGCTCAAGGAAGCCGCCGTCGGTATCGGCATGACCCCGCGCCAGGTGCTGTGGCGGGTCGAGTTGCCCAACGCCGTGCCCATCATCATGGGCGGTGTGCGCGTGGCACTGGCGATCAACGTCGGTACCGCCCCGCTGGCGTTCCTGATCGGCGCCAACAGCCTGGGCAGCCTGATTTTTCCAGGCATTGCCCTCAACAATCAGCCGCAACTGATTCTCGGCGCCGCCTGTACTGCGCTGCTGGCACTGCTGCTCGACGGCCTGGTGATACTCATCAGCCGCCAGTGGTTGGAACGCGGTCTGCGACCTGCTTAAGGTCTGGCTGAGCAAAGGAATAACCATGAAAAAAATTAGCTTTTTACTAGGCTGCATCCTGCTGTGTGCAGGAATTGCCCAGGCTGCGGAAAAACCCTTGATTCGCATTGGGGCGCGGGTGTTTACCGAGCAAACCCTGCTCGCGGAAATCACTTCGCAATACCTCAACAGCAAGGGCTATAACGCTCAGGTCACCGGCGGGCTGGGCAGCAGCCTGGCGCGTTCGGCCCAGGAGTCGGGGCAACTGGACATGGTGTGGGAATACACCGGCGTTTCGCTGGTGGCCTACAACCACATCACCGACAAACTCGACAGCCAGCAATCCTACGACCGGGTAAAAGAGGTCGATGCTAAAAAAGGACTGGTCTGGCTGCATCCGTCCAAGTTCAGCAACACCTATGCGCTGGCACTGCCACAAAAGGTGGCCGAAGCGTTTCCGGGCATCAACAGCATCAGCGACCTGAACAAGGCAATGCGCGAACCGGACAACAAAAATGCGCTGGTGGCCCTGGACACCGAGTTCGCCAACCGCTCCGACGGCTTGCTGGGTATGGTCAAGCTCTACGACATGGACCTGACCCGTCGCAATATCCGCCAGATGGACGCCGGGCTGGTCTACACCGCGCTGAAAAACGGCCAGGTGTTTGCCGGACTGGTCTACACCACGGACGGTCGCTTGAGCGCCTTCAATCTCAAATTGCTTGAAGACGACAAGCACTACTTCCCGGACTACACCGCCGCGCCGGTAGTGCGTCAGGCCTATCTGGATCAGCACCCCGACCTTGCGGGGCTGCTTAAGCCACTGGCCGATCTGTTTGACGATGAAACCATGCGTCAACTCAACGCCCGGGTCGATGTAAACCACGAAAGCCCGTCCAAAGTCGCCGCAGACTTTCTGCGCCAGCATCCACTGAACTGAAAAGAGGAGAAGACATGGAATTTTTAAACGCCTTTTCCCACATGGACTGGTCGCTTGTTCTGCATCTGACCTTGCAGCACATCACCCTGGTCGGCATTGCCGTGATTCTGGCAATCCTGATCGGCGTGCCGCTGGGCGTGCTGATGACACGCTTTCCGTCACTGGCCGGCCCGCTGCAAGCCAGCGCCACGGTGCTGCTGACCATTCCGTCAATTGCCCTGTTCGGCCTGCTGCTGCCGTTCTACTCGAAGTTCGGCCAGGGCCTTGGCCCTATGCCGGCCATTACCGCCGTGTTTTTGTACTCACTGCTGCCGATCATGCGTAACACCTTCCTGGCCCTCACCGGCGTGGAACCGGGTATTCGCGAAGCCGCTCGCGGTATCGGCATGACCTTCAGCCAGCGCCTGCGCATGGTTGAACTGCCCATCGCCGTGCCGGTGATTCTGGCCGGTGTGCGTACCGCCGTGGTCATGAACATCGGCGTCATGACCATTGCCGCCACCATCGGTGCCGGTGGTCTGGGTGTACTTATTCTTGCTGCAATCAGCCGTAGCGACATGTCGATGCTGATCGTAGGCGCCGTGTTGGTCAGTGTTCTGGCCATCATCGCCGACCTGCTTCTGCAATGGCTGCAACGCTCGCTGACTCCAAAAGGACTGCTCAAATGATCGAACTTCAAAACCTCAGCAAAACATTCCAAAGCAACGGCAAAGATGTAAAGGCCGTGGACTCGGTAAACCTGACCGTCAATGAAGGCGAAATCTGCGTATTCCTCGGGCCTTCGGGCTGCGGCAAAAGCACCACGCTGAAAATGATCAACCGTCTGATCAAGCCCACGTCGGGCAAGATCCTTATCAATGGCGAAGACACCACTGACCTCGACCCGGTAACCCTGCGTCGCAATATTGGTTATGTGATCCAGCAGATCGGCCTGTTCCCCAACATGACCATCGAGGAGAACATCACCATCGTTCCGCGCCTGCTGGGGTGGGACAAGCAAAAGTGCCATGACCGTGCCCGCGAACTGATGAGCATGATCAAGCTGGAGCCCAAGCAATACCTCAACCGTTATCCGCGCGAACTGTCTGGTGGTCAGCAGCAACGAATCGGCGTGATTCGCGCCCTGGCGGCCGATGCGCCGCTGCTGCTGATGGATGAACCGTTTGGTGCGGTGGACCCGATCAACCGCGAGATGATCCAGAACGAATTCTTCGAGATGCAGCGCGCGCTGAACAAGACCGTAATCATGGTCAGCCACGACATCGACGAAGCGATCAAACTGGGCGACAAGATCGCCATCTTCCGTGGCGGCAAACTGTTGCAAATGGACCACCCGGATACCCTGCTCGCTCACCCGGCGGACGACTTCGTGAGCAACTTTGTCGGCCAGGACAGCACCCTCAAGCGCCTGCTGCTGGTCAAGGCCGAAGATGCCGCGGACAACGCGCCATCGGTGAGCCCGGAAACCCCGGTGGCCGAAGCCCTGGAGCTGATGGACGAACTGGACCGTCGCTATGTGGTGGTCACCTGTGCCGACAACAAGGCACTGGGGTATGTACGTCGTCGTGACCTGCATCGCCAGACAGGCACCTGTGGCCAGTTCCTGCGGGAGTTCACCGCGACCGCTGCGTCGGAAGAACATTTGCGCATCCTGCTGTCGCGCATGTACGAGTTCAACCGCTCGTGGTTGCCGGTGATGGACGCCGAACGCGTATTCCAGGGCGAAGTGACGCAAGAATCGATTGCGGCGTACCTGAGTTCGGGTCGTTCGCGTGGCGCCAAGACCAGCATTGTTTCACCGGCTGAAATAGTTTCCGCTTGAGCCCTGTAGCCGCTGCCGCAGACTGCGCCGGGTTGCGCAGCCTGCGGCAGCGGCTACAACCTGTTGTATCCAACACGAATCATGTTCTGAGCCATCACTGCATCGCCATTGATGGTGCTCCCCGCGTCCTTATGATGGTTCGCACGCCTCCCGCTGCGAGCCATCACCATGCCCCATGCCAAAACCCTCTACGACAAGCACATTGATGCGCACACCGTGTGCGCGCTCGATGATCAAGGTCACGTCTTGCTATACATAGACCGTCAGGTCATTAACGAATACACCAGCCCGCAAGCCTTCAGTGGTTTGCGTGAAGCCGGGCGCGAAGTGTGGCGCCCGGAAACCGCCCTGGCGGTGGTTGACCATGTGAACCCGACCGCCCCCGTGCGCGTGGCCGCCATGGCCGATGCAGGCGGCGCTTTGCAGGTGTCGTATCTGCAACAGAACTGCGAAAAGTTTGGCATCGAGCTGTTCGATGTGCTCGACCAGCGCCAGGGGATCGAACACGTTATCGCCCCCGAGCAAGGCTTCATCCTGCCCGGCATGATGATCGCCGCAGGCGACAGTCACACCACGACTTATGGCGCGCTGGGTGCCTTCGGCTTTGGTATCGGCACCTCTGAAATCGAGCACCTGCTGGCCACTCAGACACTGGTCTACAAACGTCTGAAAAGCATGCGAGTGACCGTCCAGGGCGCGCTGGGCCTGGGGCTGACGTCAAAAGACCTGATCATGGCCCTGATCGCCAAAATCGGCGCTTCAGGCGCCACCGGCTATGCCATTGAATTTACCGGCTCGACCATCGATGCATTGAGCGTCGAAGCGCGCATGACCATCTGCAACATGGCCGTGGAAGCCGGTGCCCGCGGTGCTTTTATGGCGCCCGATGACAAGGTGTACGCCTACCTCAAAGACAAACCCCGTGCCCCACAAGGCGAGTTGTGGGAACAAGCGGTTGAGCATTGGTGCCTGCTTTATAGCGACCCCGACGCGCAGTTCGATCAAGAGGTGCAAGTGGACGCCACTGACCTGCAACCGATGGTCACGTGGGGCACCAGCCCCGATCAGGCCGCCGCCATTGGCAGCCGCGTACCGGACCCGCAGGCGATCAGCGACTTGATCTTGCGTCAGGACATGCGCCGGGCCTTGAACTACATGGGCCTGGAGGCTGGCGCGCCGCTCAATGAAGTGGTGATCAGCCATGCCTTTATCGGTTCGTGCACCAACGCCCGCATTGAAGATTTACGTGACGCCGCACAGGTGGTGCGCGGCCAGAAAGTGGCCACGCATGTGCGGGCGATGATCGTGCCGGGGTCGACTCAGGTGCGTGATCAGGCCGAGGCCGAAGGGTTGGCCGCGATCTTTATCGACGCCGGTTTTGAGTGGCGCCAGTCCGGGTGCTCCATGTGCCTGGCCATGAATGATGACGTACTCGCCCCCGGCGACCGCTGCGCCTCCAGTACCAATCGCAACTTCGAAGGCCGCCAGGGCGCCGGGGCACGCACCCATTTGATGAGCCCGGCGATGGTCGCGGCCGCCGCCATTACCGGCCATCTGGTCGACGTTCGCCAACTGTCAGGGAGAGTCTGAGCATGCAACCTTTCACCACCGTCAGCGGCAAGGCAGCACCGATGCTCGCGGCCAACATCGATACCGATGTGATCATGCCCAAGCAGTTTCTTAAAGGCATTGATCGCAACGGACTGGATCGCGGTCTGTTTTTTGACCTGCGTTTCCTGCCTTCGGGCGAGCCGAACCCGGCGTTCGTCCTTAATCAGCCGGGCTGGCAAGAGGCACGCTTTTTAGTCACCGGGCCGAATTTTGGCTGTGGCTCCAGCCGTGAACATGCGGTCTGGGGATTGAAGCAACTCGGTATCCGGGCCTTGATTGGCAGCAGCTTTGCCGGGATCTTTTATGACAACTGCCAGCGTAACGGGGTGTTGGTGATTACCCTGGAAGAGGCGCAGGTGCAGGCGCTAGGGCACACTGTCAGCCACGCAGATATGGCTGAAATTGCCGTTGACCTGCCGAGCCAAAGCATTTGTCTGGCCGATGGTTCAACGGTTGAGTTCCAGATCGACGGCCTGCGTAAAACCGCGCTGTTGCAGGGGCTGGATGCCATTGGCAGCACCTTGCAACGCAGTCGGCAGATTCGCGAGTTCCAAGAGCGGCACTTGCAGGCCAACCCTTGGTTGAGCTGAAAAGCGCCCTCACGGCAGAGGTCACAAGCGCCCCAATTGCGTCTGCAAAAACTCCACACACACCCGCAGCTTGCCCGAGTTAGCCAGCCGTGTCGGGTACACCGCCCACACGTCAGCGCTTTGCCAGTATTCAGGCAGTACCTGCACCAACCTGCCCTGTTCCAGCAGTGGCCTGACATCCCACATCGAGCGCAGCAACACGCCACGCCCGTCCAGTGCCCACTGCAACACTATCTCGCCACTGTTAGACGACAACGGCCCGCTGACGCGCACGCTGGCTTCGCCTTCCGGGCCTTGCAGTTGCCAGATACCAAACGCGTTGTCGCGCTCTTTAAGCACCAGGCAATCGTGCTGCCCCAGGTCTTCCAGATGTTGAGGTACACCCCGGCGCTTGAGGTAGTCAGGGGAAGCGCACAACACGCGATTGTTGGTCACCAGCCGGCGCCCGATATGCTGGCCCGGAATGTCATCGCCCACATGAATCTCCAGATCGAAGCCTTCATGGACGATATTCACCACTCGATCAAACACGTCGAGGCGAATCTCCAGCTCGGGGTACTGCTCGGCCAGCAAGGAAATGGCAGGCGCCACATGGTTGCGGCCAAAACCGAAAGTACTGCATACGTGCAAGCGTCCACGCGGGGCCGAATGCGCTTCGGACAGCTCATCCTGTAGCTGCTGAACATCATCCAGAATCCGTACCGCCCAGCGCTGCACCCGCTCGCCGTCATCGGTCAGCGCGATACGGCGGCTGGTGCGATGCAGCAAGCGACTGCCCAGGGTAGTTTCGAGAATTTGAATACGTTTGCTGACATAGGCTGGAGACAACCCCAGCTCTTCTGCCGCTGCGGCAAAGCCACCTTTGCGCACCACCGTGAGGAAGACCCGCAGGTCTTCAGGCAACGGCGCACTGTATTTTATTGGCGGCATGGTCATGAGCGGCTTGGCGGCAAGAGCGTACAGAATAGCTCAGCGCAGAAAAGGCAGCACATGTTCAAGCAGCAGTTCAGGGACTTCTTCGGCAATGTAGTGCCCGGACGGCAACGCCTGGCCACGCACATCGGTCGCGACTTTCTGCCATTCGCCAAGCGGGTCGAAACAACGCCCCACCGTGCCCTCCGCGCCCCACAACAGCAACACGGGCATATTCAAATACCGACCTGCGGCAATGTCCTCGCGGTCATGCTCAAGGTCAATCCCGGCGCTGGCACGATAGTCTTCGCAGATCCCCCGCGCCGCGCCCGGCAGTTTGATGCAGCGCACGTATTCAGCCAGCGCTTGGGCCGTAAACGGTTGCAAGCCCGCACTGCGGCTGCCCATCACGCTGAGCAGGTACTGTTCAGGATCGGCCTCGATAAGGCGTTCAGGCAACGGCGCCGGGCGAATCAAGAAGAACCAGTGCCAGTAAGCACGGGCAAAGGCCTCATTGGTTTGCGCGTACATGGCCAGCGTCGGCGCAATGTCGAGCATGACCAGGCGGTTAATCGCCTGCGGATGGTCCAGCGCCAGACGATGGGCAACTCGCGCGCCACGGTCATGGGCCAGTACCGAAAACTGCTCGAAACCCAGGCTGCTCATCAGCCTCAGCGAGTCACGGGCCATTTCACGCTTGCTGTAGTTGCTATGGTCGGCTACCGCTTCGGGCTTTTCACTGTCACCGTAGCCACGCAAATCGGCCACGACCACTGTGAAGTGCTCGGCCAATTGCCCGGCAACCTTGTGCCAGATCACGTGCGTCTGCGGGTGCCCGTGAATCAACAGCAACCCCGGCCCGTGACCGCCGACCCGGAAGGCAATCTGCACGCCATTGACCTGGCGCTGTACTGTGTTAAAACCGGCGAACATGAGGCTGCTCCTTCTAATGGTCAGCCCATGCTAGAGCTCCCAGATTCGGCGACAAGGGCCAAACCGTGGCGGCTTGATTCATGAAGTGTGGTACACCAGCTCGGCATCAAGGTCGGTGACTTAAATAGATCTCTCTACCCCCGGATCAAGGCTTTTGAAGTTCCGACTTGTTGAGTTGATCTCAAGCCTTTGCCTGAGCGCTTGCGCCCTCACCCTCCCTGAGCGGCAAGAAAATACAGGCGGTCAAACCTCCTCCTTCACGATTGCCAAGCACCAGGCTGCCCTTATGGCTGACGGCAATACGCCTGGCGATACTAAGCCCCAGTCCAAAACCGCCAGATTGATCATTGCGTGAGGTATCCGCACGTACGAACGGATCGGTGACTGAATGCAGAACAGATTGCGCTATACCAGGCCCGCGATCATTGACTCGCAATGTCACACCGCTTGACGAGCGCTCGACCTCAATCGTTATTTCCCGGGCATAGGCTTGCGCGTTCACCAGCAAATTCTGCAAGCAACGGTGCAGCAACACGCCGTTTGCGTAGATCATCCCGCCCCGGCCACTGACAGGCAATGGCTCGGCGGGTGTCGACAACTCGGTACACAGGTTGCGCAATACGCTGTCGAGATCAATAAACTGGCATGTGTGTTGGTTGGCACTCTGCAGATAGACGAGTACCTGAGTAATCATCTTGTCCATTTGATAAATGTTTTGCTTCAAGCGCTCACGCTGATCGAGATCGTTCAACCGCTCAATGCGTAAACGCATGCGGGTCAAGGGCGTTCGCAGATCGTGGGACACTGCCGCCAGAAAAAAACTCTGGTCATTGACCATCGCGACAATCTGTTTCTGCATGGTGTTAAACATCTGGGCGGCCTGGCGGACTTCCAGAGGCCCTTCAATCGCCAACGGCGTCTGATCAAGGTTATCGCCCAACGCATTGGCGGCGTCACTGAGCCGTTTTAGAGGGCGCAGGCACAGTCGCACAGCCAACCAGCACATCCCGATGACGCCGATAATGCGCACCACATAGACCCGCAGAATGTAGTCGGCAATTAACGCCCATGCTGACTCGCCGCTCCAGCCCTGCAACTCGTGCCCCTCGATGCTCAACCAATGACCATCGGCCAGGGGCACGGCGAAATCCACATGGGCGGTGGCCGTTTGCAGGCCAAAAAGGCTGCGCCAGACCAGCGGCTGACCGGATGCATCGGTCAGGTCGACCTCTATCATCTCAATCGCTGGCGCGTATCCCAACTCATACGCCAGTGCCTGTTTCAACAGCAAAGCCGTGCGTCGGGCCGCGCGATCATTGCCGGGTTGAGTATCGGGTTTCGTGGCCAGGCACCTGGCCGTGTAATTGGCCGGTGCTGTCTGGGGTTGCCCCGCAATGCAACTGTCTTGGTTAATCAATTGTGCCGTTCGGCTGGCCATCAACCGGACAGGCGCTTCGAGGACTTGCGCATAGCGCACGTCGAACCAGATGCTGCTCGACAACAATTGAATAGCCAGCGTGCCGCTGACCAGAATCAGCGTCAGTTGGCCGAACAGGGTTTTGGGCCACAGGCGCATCACCCCCCGCACCAGAGCATCGCGCACCTGGTTAAACCGCCGCTTCAGGGCTGTAGACACTTAGCAGGTAACCTTCATTACGCACGGTCAGTATCTGGACGTGCCCCTCCTTGAAATGCTGGCGCAGACGGCTGATGCACATGTCGATCGAGCCGTCGTCGGGCGAGTATTCTCGTCCCATCGCACTGAGTGTCAATTGATCACGCGACAACACTTGTTCACGGGCCTGGAGCAAATCACGCAACACCCTGAAGTCGGAGCGCGGCAAGGTCAGGGTCTGGCCACCCGGGGTGTGTAACAGGCGCTTTACATAATCGAGGCGATAGCCGACGAAGTCGCGGTGGGTCGTGACCGGGCGATCCGCGATGGGCTCGGCCCGTGCTTGCCGGCGCAGCACCGCCTTGATTCTGGCCACCAGCTCACGGGGCTCGAAAGGCTTGGTCAAATAATCATCGGCGCCTACCTCCAGGCCAATGATGCGATCCAGCGCTGATCCCTTGGCGGAAAGCATGATCACGCTAAGGCCGGGGCGCGATTGAAGCTGGCGACACAGACTCAGGCCGTCTTCTCCCGGCAGCATGACGTCCAGCACGACCAGATCGACAGCCTGGCGCCCAACTGCGCCCACATCTCAAGGCCATCGGCTGCTGCCAGCACATGGTCGCCGTTCTCACTCAGGTAATCACATAACAACTCGCGAATTTCATCATCGTCATCCACCACCAACAGCGTTTTGGCGGCCACGGGAGGTTTTGACGTGGGTAAAACATGGCGCTCATTACATTCCATTACATACCCACACATATCCGTAATAGTGCCTGGCGGCGTGATACCTAAAATGCTACCAAACATTATCTGCAAATACGAAGTATTACCAATGACAACGCAGGGCATGATGACGGATCTCTCAGCACGACCTTTGATGCTAACCACCCCGGCTCGCCGAAATGCACCCCGCAACCAGGCCGCGCTCATGGCCGCTATCAGCCTCAGCGCCATGGTCGGCTTGGCCAGCCAACCGGCAATAGCGGGGACGATTGAACTGGACACCCTGAATGTCGAAGGTACCCAGCCATCAGCCGATGAAAACACCGGCCAACTGGGTTACACCGTCAAGAGCACCACCAGTTCCACGGGCATGAAACTCACCCCGCGCCAAACGCCACAATCGGTCACCACCATCACCCAGGAACAAATGGCAGACCGCCAGATCACCAATATCGAGCAAGTGCTGGACAGCGCACCCGGCGTCACCATGAGCAAGTCAGAAGTGGGCGGACGCACCGAGTACCGCGCACGCGGCTATCCGATTACCAACTGGAAAACCGACGGCCTGCAGTTTCAGGGCGGCTCGGACTTCAGTGGCGCAGGCAGCTCGCTGAACATGGATATGTACGAGCGTATCGACATCGTACGCGGTGCCAATGGCCTGCTGGGCGGCACCGGCGACCCATCGGCCACCGTCAACCTGATCCGCAAACGCCCTGGCTACGAGTTCGGCGGCAGTGCATACGCCACCTATGGCAGTTGGGACAAGCGACGCCTGGGCGCTGACCTGAACCTGCCCTTGTCTGAAGATGGCCGATTGCGCTCTCGCCTGGTCATGACGCAAGAGGACGCCAACTCTTTCCGCGATCAACAGTCCGAGCGTTCACGGGCCGCGCTGGCCAATGTCGAGTTTGACCTGACGGATGCCACGACCCTCGGTGCCGGCTATCAATATGAGTACTACAAGATCGTGGGCGGCGGCTGGGGCGCGAACATCCCTATCTGGTACGGCGATGGCAGTAAAACAAGCCTGCCGCGCAGCACCAACGTGGTGCCCAGCTGGAGTTTTGGCGAGTACACCACGCGTACAGCGTTCGGCTCGCTGGAGCATCGCTTTGATAATGACTGGACGCTCAACGTCAAAGCGGCGCAAAGCACCACCGATGCGTTGAATCACCGCGGGCTGGCCAAGGTCAACTCCATAGGTGGCGGCGCATTCGGCGGTTACTGGAACCAGGATGGTACCGGGGCCATTCTCAATGGCCTGCACAGCTCCACCGACACGACCCAGCAATCGGCACAAGTCGACGTGACCGGACCTTTCAGCCTGTTCGGACGCACCCACCAGGCCATGTTCGGCTACAACGACAGTCGCACCGTCGCCTGGTCACCTCAATATCGTTGCAATATGGTCAGCGATGACCGCACCAGCCCTAGCGCGCTGGGGTGCCAGTTCCGGGCAAACAACGGTTTCCCGATTACCGACTGGCACAACGGGGTCGATAGCGACTACCGGATCAACGCTTACAAAACCGGCCTGCACAGCAAAACCACCACCCGCCTGCAAGGCATGTATGCGGCCACCCGCCTGAGTATTACCGACCCGTTGTCGGTGATCCTGGGCGCGCGCATCAGCGATTACAGCAGCACCACGGTGTCGACCGCCGGAGTGCGCAGCAATCAGCAACAAAACGGTATCGTCACGCCTTACCTGGGGGCGGTGTATGACCTCAACGACACCTACTCGCTGTACGCCAGCTACACCGATATCTTCAGCCCGCAAAGCGAAGAAAACGCCAGCGGCAACAAGCTCGAGCCGATTCGCGGCCAGAGTTATGAAACCGGTATTAAAGGAGAATGGTTTGACGGTCAGGTCAATGCGCAAGCGGCCTACTTCCTGACCCGCCAGGAAAACAAGGCAGTGACCGATGGCGCCAACCTGACGCCCACCGGAGCCCAGGCCTACACGACCGGCACCGGCGTAGAGACAGAAGGTATCGACCTCGAAGTCCCCGGCGCGTTGACGCCCAACTGGAATGTCTACGGTGGCTACACCTATCTGCACTTTCGTCGCCTTAACGCCGACGGCCAAAGTGACCCGTCGCACCTGTTCAAGGCTTCAACCACCTACCGCCTGTCGGGTGCTCTTGATCGCTTGACCGTGGGTACCGGTGTCACCGCGCAAACCAGCATTCGCGCCACCTCTACTCCGGCAGGCATTCCCACAGACGGTGTGAGCCGCGGCCCCACCGATGTGACCTGGGCAGGTTATGCCATCTGGAGCGCAATGGCCAAATACGACCTCACCGAAGATACGGCCGTTACCCTGAACGCCAACAACCTCTTCGACAAAACCTACTACACCCGCTACGGCTTCTACGCTGGCGCCATATACGGTGATCCGCGCAGCCTGTCGTTGACCCTGAGTACTGCATTTTGAGACCTGGCCTGTTCCTTCCCCCAAGGTAAGCCCTGCTTCAACATGCAACTACCGAAGCCCGCCCAATGGCGGGCTTCGTCTGTTTGGCAACGGCCAAAAAAGCCACTGGGGGAACATCACACCGTCATCAAGGTCGGTTACTTAAATGGCTCACTTTGGCCCCACGACGAAGGCTTATAAAATTGCGACATTTTTTGTTGATCTAAGCGCAGTCACGCCCTAAAGTTCGCGCCGAACATCCATGCTGGAAACGATCCATCCGGCTCAAGTACTGACGACGAGACAGCAAGGTCCATTTACCTTATTTGCTTTCGGCGGACATGCCTTGGGAAGTAGGCGAACCAAAGTGGGGATACGGAGGATGTTCAGCTGCACCCATTTATTGATGACGTTTGCCACAGGAGTTCCCCAGCATGTCGATCCAGGTCGAAGACTATTACGCGCGCGACACCTTCAACAAAATGAAGGCGTTCGCTGACACCCAGGAAACACCGTTCGTGGTGATCGATACCGCCATGATCAGCAAGGCTTACGATGACCTGCGCGCAGGCTTCGAATTCGCCAAGGTGTATTACGCGGTGAAGGCCAACCCGGCCGTCGAAATCATTGATCTGCTGCGCGACAAAGGTTCGAGCTTCGATATCGCGTCGATCTATGAGCTGGATAAAGTCATGGACCGCGGCGTCAGCCCGGACCGCATCAGCTACGGCAACACCATCAAGAAATCCAAAGACATTCGTTATTTCTACGAGAAAGGCGTGCGTCTGTTTTCCACCGACTCCGAAGCCGACTTGCGCAACATTGCCAAGGCCGCACCGGGCGCCAAGATTTACGTGCGCATCCTTACCGAAGGTTCGACCACCGCTGACTGGCCTCTGTCGCGAAAATTCGGCTGCCAGACCGATATGGCCATGGACCTGCTGATTCTGGCCCGTGACCTGGGCCTGGTGCCTTACGGCATTTCGTTCCACGTAGGTTCGCAGCAACGTGACATTAGCGTGTGGGACGCAGCCATCGCCAAGGTCAAGGTGATCTTCGAGCGTCTGAAAGAAGAAGACGGCATCGTCCTCAAGCTGATCAACATGGGCGGCGGCTTCCCGGCCAACTACATCACCCGTACCAACAGCCTGGAAACCTACGCCGAAGAAATCATTCGTTTCCTGAAAGAAGACTTCGGTGACGACCTGCCAGAAATCATTCTGGAACCGGGCCGTTCGCTGATCGCCAACGCAGGCATCCTGGTCAGTGAAGTGGTTTTGGTCGCACGTAAATCGCGCACCGCCGTCGAGCGTTGGGTGTATACCGATGTGGGCAAATTCTCTGGTCTGATCGAAACCATGGACGAAGCCATCAAGTTCCCGATCTGGACTGAAAAGAAAGGCGAGATGGAAGAAGTGGTCATCGCCGGCCCAACCTGTGACAGCGCCGACATCATGTACGAAAACTACAAATACGGCCTGCCCCTGAACCTGGCCATCGGCGATCGCCTGTACTGGTTGTCGACCGGTGCCTATACCACCAGCTACAGCGCCGTTGAGTTCAATGGCTTCCCGCCGCTGAAATCGTTCTACCTGTAACAACTGGCCCCCCGCGCAAGCGTGCGGGGGGCAGCCCCTATCGGCTGATGTGCCGTAAGAAACGCAGAAAACCCGCCAGCTCTGCCGAGGCTTGCACCATCGAGTGCTCATTTGCATCAATGGCTGCATTGACCCGAGTGGAAAACACGGTCAACCCGTTGGCAATCCGCTTCATGTTGTCGACCCAGTACGCCCGCGCTTCAACCAGCTCTGCGTGACGCCTTATTTTTTCAGCGCGCTCCTTGAGCACGCGCCTGTCTGACTTGTCCCTGGATTTACGCATGCTCAAATCAGCCAGTTTGTCGGTGATTTTGTTGCGTGCTTCAATCAGCGAAAACATCCTGTACCCACTGTCAATAAAACCCAGGTACTGCGTTATACGCTCAATGGCGGCAGTCACCACATCCGCCTCGACCTTTCCCACTGCAGCTGTTGTCACAAGTACCTGAATTTGTTCAATACCAGGCAGCAAATCCCTTGCATGATCAAGCCAGGTCCTGGACTGAAGGATCTCCAGAGCCGCGACGACAACCTGTTTGTCCGCACGCAATTGATCTTCTTCCAGTTGCAGCGTAATCGCCTGTTGCTCCAGTTCATCCAGCCTGGCCACGTCATACGCCAGCAGCGGATCGGAATAGTGTTCGAGATTCAGTCCCTCGCCTTCGGCAGTACGCAATGCTATTTGCGCTTTGGCCGCCGCAACAGCACTCACCAGGCGCCGGCTTCGCTGAGTGAAAGTTTCATTCAGAATATGGATTGCAGAGGTGCGAGCCTCAGGCGTTAATGGGCCATGAGTGTGAATGGCTGCCCATTGTTCCGCCAGTTCATCAAAACCCGCACTGTCCACCATTACTTCAAGGCTACGCACCTTGTCGACAATACTGCGCGCACCACGACTCAAGCATCTGGCCGCCAGGCTTAAACGCTCCTGCAACGATGGAATAAAATCGTATTCATGACTGACCGCCACTGCATTAAACTTTTTTAGCCCGCTGAAAACACCTGGCATATCAGGGGTTTCATACTCCACTTCATCGACGCCCGCATTCATATTGTGACTTCCTTTTCAAATACGCTTTTCAATAATCTCATTAAATGCATTGGATATTTGCACGCTGTAATCCTTAACACGCTTCCACGGATTCAGCAGCTGTGCAAAATCAACTTTAAGTTTGTATAAGCGACCAAAAGAATCCACGTACCCCAATTCATGATCAACTTCATCCAGGTAGTTACTTATATAGCTCCATACTTGCGCCAGACGCTTGGCGCCCTCTTCTGCTCCCAGCATGCGACTGCGCAAGTCGGTAAAACGCTGCTGGGTGGCATCCAGCACCATCGCGAGTTGCTCTTGCTCCTGGCTGCCTTGCCTGGCAATGTCACGCTCGGCAATCAGTTTGTTTTTTCGTGTGCGTATTGCTTCGGCCTTTACCCCGAATATCCCGCCTGTGACAGCCAAGCCGATAGGCCCCAGAAAAATCCCTGAGTGCCCGTACAAAACCTGAGACCTGTAATCCCTTATCAATCGCTCGATTTCGCTGTCCAGCTCTTTGATGCGCGCAGTCAGTGTTTCACGGTCCCTGGAAAGGCCCGCTTTGGCATAGGCATCCAGTTTGGCATTGACTTCATGAGTCAATTCATCGGACAGGACGCGCTCAAACTCGGCCGCCAATGCCCCCACTGCGTAGGCTCTTTTTATATAGGAATCGGTGCTGCTTTTGATCGACTTTACATGTTCGCGCATGATGGTGACTGCCTTGAGTTCTGTAGAGCTAAGCCCATCAGCCAACTGCGCGGTTTCCGCGGCCGTCAGATCGTCCAGCCCACCAGAGAACAGCCGATCGGAATCCAGCCTGTTTATTAATTCAATGATGCCATTGGCATGGGTAATGAAACTGTCCGAGAACCGGTTCAGTTGGCGAGCAAGTTCCTTTGTTTCCCGCTCGAGCGCCGACCAGCTGCCGGCATGCTGCACGACGCGTTGATGAAAAGACTGAATACTGGCGGGTTCTAGCCCCGGAATACTTGTAGTGTCCAGACCAAACCAGGCCACAATCTTGTTGTAGTCCACGGGTAACTTGCGTGACTCACTCACATAGGCTCGAACACTGTGAATATCACTGCGCCGGATAATAAAACCCAATTCTTCCTTTGAAACAGCGGAATCTTTTTCACCGGCCAGCATTTGAATATAATGCGATGGCAAATAGATAGCCGCTTCCAGAGCGCTCATTTTCTCAAGCGATCTGGCCTCCTCAGCACTGTTGCTGAACGCCTTATTATCAACCTGCATATTAATTCCCTTTAAAAAATGATCCTGTTCGAACAGCATCACTTCTCAAAGAGCATCCATCAATAACAGAACTACCCGAGTACCTGTAAGACCGGGACAAAAATAAAAATGAATAATTACCCGAATAAACAGTTATTGGCTAGGACACGCTTGAAAGCCGCGTACGAGCATTAACTTTGACGGTGTAATCACGGTCAGCCGTTGTTGCCCTGCAAGGCATCGATACGCACTTGCCAGGCAGCGCTCAGTGCCCGGATACGGGGTTCCCGAGCCTCTAGCAGGGTGCCCAGGGTCACCCGCAAGAAGTTCAGATTGCCGCCATTCAGAGCACGCTCGAACCAGCGCAACGCGTCATCAATATTGCCGTCTTCGGCCAGTACCGAGGCATGGCTGAACTGGCCACGAAAATCACCGCCGCGTGCCGAGCGCTCGTACCAGAGACAGGCCTCGGCTTTGTCGGCCGGGCAATGCTCGCCTTCTTCGAGGTAACGCCCCAGCAGGTTCATCGACTTGGCATGGCCCGCCTGTGCCGCCACCCGGTACAGCTGGTACGCCGCGTTCTGGTCTTGGGTTACGCCGCGACCGGTAGCGAGCAAGTTGGCGTAGTTGTAGAGCGCCCAATCCAGTCCAGCTTCAGCGGCTTGTCGATATTCCAGGCTTGCCAGGGTGCAGTCGACGGGCCCGCCCCAACCATGCTCCCAGCAGCGACCCAGCATGTTGCGGGCCATCAAGTGGCCGGCATTGGCCGCAATCTGAAACCAGCGCTTGGCCAGCACCGGGTCGCGCTCGATGCCCTGGCCGTCGAGCAGGATCTGCCCCAGCAACGCCTGACCATCGACGATGCCCTCTTTGGCCGCCATCAAAATGGCCTGGGCCGCTTTGGCCGGGTTCTCGCTCAACATGGCGCTCAGCTGGTCACCATTGAGTACTTCTTCGCGGCGTAATTGAAAGCTCATGAATTACACCTCGGCCCATCGACGCAACAGGTTGTGATAAGTGCCGGTGAGCTGGATCAGCGAAGGATGATCAGGAACGTCACGGGTCAGTTGCTGGATCGCGCCGTCCATTTCAAACAGCAACGTGCGCTGACTGTCCTCGCGTACCAGGCTCTGAGTCCAGAAGAACGACGCAAAACGTGCCCCACGGGTAACGGCATTGACCTTGTGCAAACTGGTACCGGGGTACAAGACCATATCGCCAGCAGGCAGTTTGACCTGCTGCACACCATAGGTGTCCTGAATCACCAGTTCGCCGCCGTCGTACTCCTCGGGGTCACTGAAAAACAGGGTCGCCGACAGATCAGTACGCACCCGTTCAGGGCTGCCCTTGGGCTGGCGCACGGCATTGTCGATATGGAAGTCGAAACTGCCGCCCCCGGTGTAGCAGTTCACCAACGGCGGGAAGACCTTGTGTGGCAGGGCCGCCGACATATACAGCGGATTTTTCCACAGCCTGTCTACCATCGCCGCGCCGATCTCCTTGGCGAGGGGATGGTCTTCGGGCAGTTGCAGATTGTGCTTGGCCTTGGCCGATTGAAAGCCGGCGGTGATTTTACCGTCAGCCCATTGCGTCTGCTGCAGCGCCTCACGGATGCGCTGCACCTCTTCACGGGAGAACAAGCCGGGGATATGCAGCAACATGACGCAATACCTGATAGCAAAGGGATGGCAATGGTATTGATTCTTATTGTCTATGTAAAACTTTGTTAAGAGACCTGTAGACGAACGAGTGTGAAAAAACCGTAAAGGCAATTTGTAAAGAATGTAAATTCAGCGCAAATAGTAATGCCTCTCAATTGATAGTCAGAATTGTTTGCCATATATTTCGCGGCTCAAATTCTGGGGGAAGGGATCTTCAAATGTCGCGCCAACAAATAAAAATACCCGTCAGCTCACCGCGTTTACTGGCTTCGGCCATCGGTGTCGCGATTACCGCGACCTCGGCAGGCCATATGGTTCAGGCTGCCGAGAGCACTGACAGCAAGGCACAGGGCAGCAGTATTTCCCTTGGCGCGACCACAGTTACCGGTGAACAGACCGAGCAGTCTTATCAAACCGAAAAAGCCAGCTCCCAAAAATACACAGCGCCCCTGGTAGATACCCCGCGCTCTGTCACCGTGATCCCACAGCAAGTGCTGCAGGACACCGCAGCCACTTCGCTGCAGGATGCATTGCGCACCGTACCGGGCATCACCTTCGGCGCAGGCGAAGGCGGCAACCCACAGGGCGACCGTCCATTTATCCGTGGTTTTGACGCACAATCCGATATGTACCTGGACGGCGTGCGCGATGCTGGCGGCCAGACCCGGGAAATCTTCGACATCGAATCGATCGAAGTCAGCAAAGGCCCGAACTCCACCTTTGGTGGTCGTGGCTCGGCTGGCGGCAGCCTGAACATGGTGAGCAAGACCGCCAAGGCGGGTGACTTCCTCAACGGCGGCTTCACCTATGGCTCCGACCAGACCCGCCGCTACACCCTGGATGTAAACCGCCAGTTCCTGGACACCGCAGCGTTCCGCCTGAACCTGATGAGCCACGAGCAGAATGTCGCTGGCCGTGAGTCGGTCAACTACGACCGCTGGGGCGTAGCGCCATCGCTGACCTTCGGCCTGGGCACTGAAAACCGCCTGAACGTCAGCTATTACCACCTGGAAAGCAACGACCTGCCGGACTCGGGCATTCCATACGGCTACAGCAACAGCTCCAAGACCGCTGTTCACGCCCACGACAAACCGGACGATGGCGGCGACAGCAAAAACTTCTACGGCTTGAAAGACCGTGACTTCCGCAAGACCCGCGTGGACATCAGCACCATCTCGTTCGAGCATGACTTCAACGATGCGATGACCCTGAAAAACACCTTCCGTCACGGCAACACCGGCCAGGACTACATTCTCACCCAGCCGGACGACAGCCAGCACAACGTCAACCAGTACGGTACCGTATGGCGTCGCGCCAACACCCGGGTTTCGACCACTGAAACCACTACCAACCAGACCGATCTGTTCGGCAACTTCCAGGTCATGGGTTTCAAGAACAACTACTCCACAGGTGTTGAATTCACTCGTGAAGAGACTCGGGCCAGCAGCTACAACGTATATGGTCCAGATGGTCTGATTCAGGGCAATCCAAAACCTAACGGATGCACGCCTAGCATGGTAGGCAATAGTGGCGGCGTATGCACCTCGCTTGATAACCCTAACCCGAATGATGTCTGGGGTGGCTCCGAATCACGCAACTACTACGGCACCAACACCGTGGGTGTGACCAAAGCTGCCTACGTGTTCGACACCATCGAGCTGGATCCGAAGTGGCTGTTGAACGCCGGCCTGCGTTACGACGCATTCAGCACCACCGCCAATACCAATGCGGCGAGCGGTCGTACCAAAGCCTCAAACGACAGCCATTTCTTCAACTGGCAGACCGGCCTGGTCTGGAAGCCACTGGATAACGGCAGCGTTTACCTGTCCTACGCGACCTCGGCTACCCCGCCAGGCGGCGTGGTGGGTGAAGGGGTCGAAGGTAACGGCATACCTGCTCCAGGCAGCGGTATCACCAGCGACCTGAAGCCGGAAGAAACCGTCAACTACGAACTGGGCACCAAGTGGGACGTGTTCCACGATCGTCTGTCGCTGACTGCAGCCATCTTCCGTACCGAGAAAAAGAACACTCGCGTCCTGACTGACTCGTTCACCTACGAAAACGCCGGTGAATCCCGCGTTGACGGTCTGGAACTGTCGGCCAGCGGTAAAATCACTGACAAATGGCAAGTGTTTGCAGGCTACAGCTACCTGAAAAGCGAGCTGGTTGATCCAGGCCAGAAAGCCAACCGTAACGGCACTATCAATACCGCAGCGGTTTCGGACAAAGGCAACGAAATGCCGAACACCCCGAAAAACAGCTTCAGCCTGTGGACAACCTATGAAGTGATGCCAAAGCTGACCATCGGCGGCGGCGCGTTCTATGTTGACGAAGTCTACGGCGACACGGCCAACACCGTTTACGTGCCGGCTTACACTCGCTACGACGCAATGGCCAGCTACAAGCTGACCAAAAATATCGACCTGCAACTGAACGTACAAAACCTGACCGACAAGACCTACTACGACAAAGCCTACGCTGCGCATTTCGCCAGCCAGGCAGCGGGCCGTACTGCCCTGTTGACCACCAGCTTCCACTTCTAACTCGAAGTTGAGCTGAACCAAGCCCCGTCCATTCAATGGTCGGGGCTTTTGTGTGTAAAAAGACGTACACGGCATACTGCGCCGTGATGAATTCAATTGAGCAAGCAAGGCGGTCGTTGTGTTCAAGAAAACACTGTTTCAGCTGCACTGGTTTTTCGGCATAACCGCCGGGCTGGTTCTGGCCCTGATGGGGATAACCGGTGCCACGGTGTCGTTTCAGGACGAGCTGCTGAACTTGCTCAACCCTTCAGTGCTCAAGGTCGAGAAACTCGACAGCGGCGTGCTGCCACCGGCCGAGCTGGTGCGCAGGGTCGAGGCCACCGAGGGCAAGCAAGTCGCCATGCTCTGGGTGGGCGTGGACAGCGGCACCGCTGCACGCATCTTCTTCACCCCGCCACCGGGCGAGCGTCGTGGCCAGTTGCGTTATGTTGACCCCTATACCGGTACCTATCAGGGCGAGGCCAACGGCCAGGGCTTTTTCGACCTGATGCTGCAATTGCACCGTTTCCTGGCCATGGGCCAGAGCGGTCGCCAGATCACCGGCGCCTGCACCCTGATGCTGGTGTTCTTCTGCCTGTCGGGCCTGTACCTGCGCTGGCCGCGCCAGGCGCTTAACTGGCGCACCTGGCTGACCCTGGACTGGGCGAAAAAAGGTCGCAGCTTCAACTGGGACCTGCACGCCGTGGCGGGCACCTGGTGTATGGTCTTTTATCTGCTGGCCGCACTGACCGGCTTGTCGTGGTCCTATGAGTGGTACAACCAGGGCCTGCAAAAACTCCTGTCCGATGCCCCGAGCGGCGAGCAGCGCCAGGGCGGCGGTCGCGGCCCCCGTGGTCAGGGCGGGCCAGCCGGGCCAGCTCCGGTCGCCGATTACGATGCCATTTGGGCCAGCATCCAGAAAACCGCCGGGCCTGAGTTGAGCATGTACAACGTGCGTATGCCGCCAGTGGCCGGCCAGCCTGCCACGGTGTTCTACCTATTGAACACCTCACCCCATGAGCGCGCGTTCAACCAGATTGTGCTCGACCCGGCCACCGGTGCCGTCAAAAAAGTCGATCGTTATGACGACAAGTCCTACAAGGCACAATTGCTGACCAGCATTTACGCGCTGCACACAGGCAGTTACTGGGGCATTACCGGGCGCGTGCTGGTGACCGTAGCCAGCCTGACCATGCCGCTGTTCTTTATTACCGGCTGGTTGCTGTATCTGGACCGTCGACGTAAAAAGCGTCAGATCAAGCAGGCACGCCAGGGTTTTGCCGCTACGAGCAGCGATACGCCGTCCTGGCTGATCGGTTTTGCCAGCCAGAGCGGCTTTGCCGAGCAACTGGCCTGGCAGACCGCCGGGCAATTGCAAGCCGCCGGATTGCCGGTACGGGTGCAGCCCTTGGCCGCCCTGAGCGAAAACGATTTACAACAGGCCAGCAACGCGCTGTTTGTGGTGAGCACCTTTGGCGATGGCGAAGCGCCTGATAGCGCGCGGGGCTTTGAACGCAAGATCCTCGGCCAGCCTCTGGGACTGAACCGCCTCAAGTACTCGGTGCTGGCACTGGGCGATCGTCAATACCCGCACTTTTGCGGTTTTGCCACGCGGATCCAGCACTGGCTGAGCGAGCGCGGTGCCCAAGCGTTGTTCAGCCCGGTGCAGGTGGACAGCGGCGATGCCGAGGCCCTGCATCAATGGCAACAGCAGCTTAGCCAACTGACCGGAGGCACGCCGAATGCCAACTGGCAGGCGCCTGGTTACAACAACTGGCCCCTGACTGAGCGCAAGCTGCTCAACCCCGGCAGCAGTGGCTCGGGGGTGTACCTGCTGGGGCTCAGCGCGCCTGACACCAACAGCCTGTGGCAGGCCGGTGATCTGGTGGAAGTGATGCCGCGGCAATCGAGCTGGGCGGTTGAGCACTTCCTGGAGGGGCTGGGCCTGTCGGCTGACACTCCGGTGCAACTCGATGGCCTGCAGGAAACTTTGGCTCAGGCCCTGGCTGGCCGACAACTGCCGGAAAATCGCGGCCATCTTGTGGGCATGCACGCCCAGGCACTGGTGGACGCACTGATCCCGTTGAACATGCGCGAATACTCCATTGCCTCGATCCCGCAGGACGGTCTGCTGGAGTTGATCGTACGTCAGGAGCGGCATGCTGATGGCAGCCTGGGCATCGGTTCGGGCTGGCTTACCGAACATGCCGCAGTCGGCTCGGCGATCAGCCTGCGCGTGCGCCGCAACAGCGGTTTTCATTTGCCGGCCGAACCGGTGCCAATGATTCTCCTCGGCAATGGTACCGGCCTGGCAGGGCTGCGCAGCTTGCTCAAGGCTCGGATTGCCCAGGGCCAGCAGCGCAACTGGCTGTTCTTTGGCGAGCGTAATGCCGAGCACGACTTCTATTGCCGCGATGAGCTGCAGGGCTGGTTGGCCAGTGGCGATCTGGCGCGGCTGGATCTGGCGTTTTCACGGGATCAGGCGCAGAAGGTGTATGTGCAGGACCGCTTGCGCGAGTCTGCCGAGCAGGTACGCCAATGGCTGGACCAAGGCGCGGCGATTTATATCTGTGGCAGTTTGCAGGGAATGGCGGCGGGTGTGGATCAAGCGCTGATCGACATGCTGGGGGCAGAAGCGGTAGAGAGGCTGATCGAGCAAGGGCGTTATCGGCGGGATGTGTACTAGTCGGACAAGCTGCTCAGCTCTTGTGGGAGCGGACTTGCTCGCGATGGCATCGCCACGGTTTGCCTGACAGACCCCAGTATCTGCATCGCAGGCAAGCCAGCTCCCACTGGATTTACGGTGACATTGTGGGAGCGGGCTTGCTCGCGATGGCATCGCCACGGTTTGCCTGACAGACCCCAGTATCTGCATCGCAGGCAAGCCAGCTCCCACTGGATTTACGGTGACATTGTGGGAGCGGGCTTGCTCGCGATGGCATCGCCACGGTTTGCCTGACAGACCCCAGTGCCTGCATCGCAGGCGAACCAGCTCCCACTGGATTTGCGGTGACATTGTGGGAGCGGGCTTGCTCGCGATGGCATCGCCACGGTTTGCCTGACAGACCCCAGTGCCTGCATAGCAGGCGAACCAGCTCCCACTGGATTTGCGGTGACATTGTGGGAGCGGGCTTGCTCGCGATGGCATCGCCACGGTTTGCCTGACAGACCCCAGTGCCTGCATAGCAGGCGAACCAGCTCCCACTGGATTTGCGGTGACATTGTGGGAGCGGGCTTGCTCGCGATGGCATCGCCA
This sequence comes from Pseudomonas sp. FSL R10-2964, assembly GCF_009600035.1. Lineage (NCBI taxonomy): Bacteria > Pseudomonadati > Pseudomonadota > Gammaproteobacteria > Pseudomonadales > Pseudomonadaceae > Pseudomonas > Pseudomonas sp. FSL R10-2964. Next base: position 128,439 of record NZ_WIWH01000005.1, read on the forward strand.
CGGTTTGCCTGACAGACCCCAGTGCCTGCATAGCAGGCGAACCAGCTCCCACTGGATTTGCGGTGACATTGTGGGAGCGGGCTTGCTCGCGATGGCATCGCCACGGTTTGCCTGACAGACCCCAGTGCCTGCATAGCAGGCGAACCAGCTCCCACTGGATTTGCGGTGACATTGTGGGAGCGGGGATTGATTTATGCTTTGGCCGTCTCCAGCGCCATTTCAACCGGCTCCGGACGCTTGATCACCGCGTACACCACCGCCGTCACCAAGCTGCCCGCCACGATCGCCAACAAGTACAGCAGCGCATGGTTGATCGCGTTTGGAATCAGCAATACAAACAAGCCACCGTGCGGTGCCATCAGCTTGCAACCGAAGTACATCGACAATGCCCCCGTCAACGCGCCCCCCACGATGCTCGCCGGAATCACCCGCAGCGGGTCTTTGGCAGCAAACGGGATTGCACCTTCAGAAATAAAGCACAGCCCCAGCACCAGTGCAGCCTTGCCCGCCTCACGCTCAGTCTGGGCGAACTTGCGGCGCGCCAGGAACGTGGCAATACCCAAGCCAATCGGCGGCACCATGCCCGCCGCCATCGTTGCCGCCATCGGTGCATAACTTTGCGAAGCCAGCAGCCCCACCGAAAACGCATAGGCCGCCTTGTTGATCGGCCCGCCCAGGTCTACGCACATCATCCCGCCCAGCAATACACCCAGCAGGATGGCGTTGGTGGTGCCCATGCTGTCGAGGAAGTGGGTCAGGCCTTCAAGCATTCCGGCAACCGGCTTGCCCACCACGTAAATCATCACCAGACCGGTAAACAGGCTGGCGAACAACGGGATGATCAAAATCGGTTTCAGCGCCTCAAGGCTCTGCGGCAAGCGCGCATAACGGTTGATCGCCTTGGCACAGTAACCGGCGATGAAACCGGCAATAATCCCACCGATAAAGCCCGCACCCAGGGTACTCGCCAGCAAGCCGCCGATCATCCCCGGCGCCAGGCCCGGGCGGTCGGCAATCGAGTAGGCGATATAACCCGCCAACAACGGCACCATCAGTTTGAATGCGGCATCGCCACCAATCTGCATCAGCGCCGCCGCCAGCGTGCCGGGCTCTTTATAAGCTTCAATGCCAAATACGAAAGACAGCGCGATCAGCAGCCCCCCTGCCACCACCATCGGCAGCATAAAGGACACGCCCGTCAGCAGGTGCTTGTAGACCCCGGCCTTCTCCTGCTTGGCAGGCGCCCCGCCCGCAGCGGCGGCACTCTCCTGCTTGCCTTCGCTCAACGCCTTGTTCAGGGTGGCTTCGGCTTGCTTGAGGGCGATGCCTGTGCCGCAACGGTAGATTTTCTTGCCGGCAAAACGCTCGGTCGGCACTTCGATATCCGCCGCCAGCAACACCACATCGGCGTCGCGAATGGCTTCGGCGCTCAACGGGTTGCGCGCGCCTACCGAACCCTGGGTCTCGACTTGCAAGTCGTAGCCCAAGCGCTTGGCCGCTTGCTGCAAGGCTTCGGCTGCCATAAAGGTATGGGCCACGCCTGTCGGGCAGGCGGTGATGGCGACGATTTTTGGAGCTTTCTGCGCGTTTTCAACTGCAGCTGTTGGCGCAGGTGCAACGTAGACCTCGGCCTCCTCCACGCCACGCTGCAACACCGCCTCTACATCTTGCAGGGCCTGGGCCGGCGTGCTCTGGAACACACGCTTGCCGATAAAACGCTGCATATCCAGCGGCGTACTGCTGACCAGCAACACCCACTCGGCTTCATCTATGGTCGCCGCCGATAACTGACGTTCAGGGTGCTTGGGGTCGTGGACTTCAACGCTGGTGCTCCAGCCCTGACGCTGAGCCGCCGCATCAAGCAAACGGGCGCACAGCACGCTGGTCACCATGCCGTTGGGGCAGCCCGTCACAATGGCTAATTTCATGTGGATTCCTTTTATTCTTCTGTCAGGGGGCGAACGCGAACGCCGCTTTCGAGCGTCGCCAGGTGCGCTGCATCGCTGATACCAAAACCGATCTGAGTAACGGCCATTGCCGCAATGGCAGTGGCGGTGCGCAGGGTCTGCTCGGGGCTATGGCCGCTGAGCAAACCGTGGACCATGCCCGCCAGCAGCGAGTCGCCCGCACCCACCGTGCTGGCGACGCTGACCTTGGGCGGCAACGCTTGCAAGGCCGGCCCACGGCTGAACCAGTTCACGCCTTCTGCACCGTGGGAAATCACCACGTGCTCAACGCCCTGTGCCTGCAAAGCGGTTGCGGCTGCAACCTGGGTTGCAAGGTCGCTGATATCGCGGCCCAAAGCATCGCTGAGTTCTTCGGTGTTGGGCTTGATCAGCCACGGCCCCGCTGCCAGGCCCTGCTTCAAGGCCTCACCGCTGGTGTCCAGGACCACTTTCAGGCCCTGAGCCTTCAAGCCCAGCAGCAGATCGTGCAGCCATTGCGGGCTGACGCCTCGGGGCAAACTGCCAGCCACCACGACCGCGTCATGCCCGGGAGCAATGCGCTCAAGGGTATCGAGCAAGATTTGCTGCGCCTGTGCGTCAACCTGCGGCCCCGGCCCGTTGAGGTCGGTGACGCGGCCATCGTCTTCAGCCAGCTTGATATTGCTGCGGGTTTCGCCCGGCACACGGATAAAGGCATCGACAAAACCGCGACGCTTGAACAGGGCATCGAATGCTTGTGCATTGTCCTCACCCAAAAAGCCACTTACCGTCAGCGTGTGGCCCAGATCGGCCAGTACTTGCGCCACGTTCAGGCCCTTGCCGGCAGCATGGGTCAGCATCAGCGGGCTACGGTTAACCTCCCCCGGTACCAGTTGCCCAAGACGCACGGTCAAGTCCAGTGCCGGGTTGAGGGTGACAGTCAGAATACGGGCCATCAGAGCGCCTCCACCAACGCACGAACTTCATCCGGGCTGCCCACGCTCAACGCTTCGGCGGCCAGGGTTTTCAGACGATCCATGCTCAACTCGCGTACCCGCGCCTTGACCTCGGGGATGCTGCGCGCCGAAACGCTCAGCTCATCCACGCCCAGGCCCACCAGCACAGGCACGGCCAGCGGATCAGCCGCCAGCTCGCCGCACACGCCCACCCATTTGCCATGGGCATGGGCCGCACGCACGGTGATATCGATCAGTTGCAATACCGCGGGGTGCAAGCCGTCAGCCTGGGCCGACAGGGTCGGGTGGCCACGGTCGATGGCCAGGGTGTATTGGGTCAGGTCGTTGGTGCCGACGCTGAAAAAGTCCACTTCCCTGGCCAGCACGGGCGCCAGCAAGGCAGCCGACGGCACTTCGATCATGATCCCCAATTGCAGGTCAGCCACTGGAATTTCCAGGCGCAAACGCTCGGTCATGTCGCGGGCGGCACGCCACTCGGCCACGCTGCCCACCATCGGGAACATGATACGCAGCGGGCGGTTGTCGGCTGAACGTAGCAAGGCGCGCAACTGACTTTCCATGATCTGCGGCCGTTGCAGCGTAAGACGAATGCCACGTACACCCAAAAACGGGTTTTCTTCTTTCTCGATCGGCCAGTACGGCAGCGGTTTATCGCCGCCCACGTCCAGCGTGCGTACCACCAGCGGCCGGCCAGCCAGGCCGTCGAGTACACGACGGTATTCGGCTTCCTGAGTCGCCTCATCCGGTACTTGCGAATGGGCCATGAAAATCAGTTCGGTGCGCAGCAGGCCAATGCCTTCGGCGCCCTGCTCCACTGCCGTGGCGACGCCCTTGCTCTCACCGATATTGGCAAACACTTCAACCGCATGACCATCCTGGGTCACGGCCAGTTCGTGGCGCTGGGCAGAGGCTGCCAGCAAACGCTGCTCACGGCTGTCGCGCTCCTGGGTGGCACGCTGCAAGGCGTCGGCATCCGGGGAGACGTGCAGGCGACCGCGCTGGCCATCAATCAACAATTCAGTGCCCGGCGCCAGCAGCAGCACCGCCTCGCCCGCGCCAACCAGGGCCGGAATACCAAGCGCGCGGGCGACAATGGCGCTGTGCGCAGTCGCACCACCGCGGGCGGTTAAAATGCCTGCCACCCGCGCCGGATCAAGGCGAGCCACATCTGAAGGGCCGACCTCATCCATTACCAGCACATAAGGCTGGTCAGGCTCGGCCGGGGTTTCGACGCCACACAGCTGGGCCAGCACGCGACGGCCGATATCCCGCAGGTCCGCTGCCCGCTCGGCCAGCAGCGCATCCTGCAAGGACTCCTGCTGACGCGCAGCGGCCTCGATCACCGACATCCACGCGGCTTCGGCGCTTTCGCCCTGCTTGAGGCGCGAATCCACTTCATCGGTCAGTTCAGGGTCGTCGAGCATTTCCTGGTGGGTAATGAAAATTTCGCGAATGGCCTTGGACTGGCTGCGCGTAATCAGGCCTTCAATGTCCTTGCGCACTTCGCTCAGGGCTTTTTGCAGACGCTCGCGCTCGACCACGGAAGACTCGCCACGCAGCGGGTAATCGAACGTTTGCAGCACCTGTATATGGGCAGGGCCAATGGCAATGCCGGGCGATGCGGCAATCGCCTGCACCAGGCTGCCAGCCGCCGGGGCGGTAAGCACCGTGGCAATTTCGGCGACACCGGGCACGGCTTCAGCCAACGCCGGCAACGGCTCGACTTCCTCACCCAAACCCGCCTCGACCGCAGCCAGTAGTGCAGGCAGCGCATCGTTGGCGATATTCGGCTCGGCGACAAATTCCAGCACCTGACCGCGACGGGCACCCAGGCTCAGCAGCTTGCTCAAGCTCTTGGCAGATACCGCCGAATCCTGGCCATCGACGATCCGGACGCGGATTTCGCCTTCAAAACTTTTCGCCAGTTGCGCCAGCACTTTGGCCGGCCGCGCATGCAGGCCGTGGGCGTTGGCCAAGGGAATACGGGCACTTGGCCAGTCGGCCGGCAGCTCGCCGCCCAATACTTCAAGCACGGCACGGCGGCTGGTGGCACTGCCCAGTTCGTGGCCACGACCGGCAATCAGTAGCGCGCACAAGCGCTCCAGCAAGGCCTGATGCGCTTCGCCAAGGCTGGCCAGGCAGAACAGACCGCTCAGCGGCTGGCCCAGATAGCGCATCGGTTTGTCCGGTGTCACAAACGCCAGCCCCGGACGTTTGACGGTTTGCTCGCTATGCAGCCACCACAGGCCATCGCCCAGCGGCAGCGCATCGACTTGCTGCAGTACGGCAGCAAAGCCATTGCTCACGCAATCAGCCTGACGCAGCAGACGGGCACCACGCCATACCAGTTCCTCAAAGTCATCGGCAGACACACCCAGGCCGATCATCTGTGCATCCAGCGCCAGCTCCTGTGGTGCGCCCTGCAGCAGTTTAAGCAAGGCTTCGGCGGAGCTGGCGCGACGCAGGGCCTCACCCAGATCGGTTTCGCCCAGGGCACGGGTCAGCAGTTGCAGCAAACGTAAATGTTCGTCGGACTTTGCGGCAATACCGATGGCCAGGTACACCATCTGGCCATCACCCCAGTCCACCCCCTCGGGGAACTGCAACAGGCGCACGCCCGTGGTGAACACCAGCTCACGTGTTTCGGGCGTGCCGTGGGGGATGGCAATGCCCTGACCCAGAAAGGTCGAACCCTGAGCCTCACGCGCTTGCAAGCCACTCAGATAGCCTTCGGCTACCAAGCCATCGGCGACCAGTTTATCGGCAAGCAATTGCAGCGCCGCAGACTTGTCCACAGCCGTCTGGCCCATGGATATCTGCTCTATGGTGAGCTCGAGCATGCGTTCTCCTTTCCGGTACTCAATGGCAACCGGTATTGTTTTGAATTAAGTCAGCTTAGGTCGCTCTTCCCGTGCTGCGTCAGTTGATGCGTGGCAAGCACATCACTGCCGGGTTCGAGGCCTTTAAATGCGCAGGCTGAAACGTTTAATCAAGAATACCCGGCACGTTACTGCATAATTCCCCGCGCTTGAAGTCCAACTTGTCGTATTGCCTGGCGGCAGCGGGTAGATGTCGCAAATAAATACAGCGCACCCATGACAGACGATGGTCGGCTGCCTTTATCGGTTAGGATTGTTCACAATGTCGACATGTACTACAAAAAATAAGGAATTTTCGGCGTGAAACTCAGTGATATCGCTCAATTGGCAGGTGTTTCCGTAACGACTGCCAGCTATGTCATCAATGGAAAAGCCGAACAGCAGCGCATCAGCAGCAGCACGGTCGAGCGCGTACGTGCGGTGGTCGAGGAGCACGGCTTTACTCCCAACCCGCAGGCAGCCGGGCTGCGCAGCCGACACACGCGCACCTTGGGGTTCATCCTGCCGGACCTCGAAAACCCGAGTTATGCGCGCCTGGCCAAGCAGCTCGAACAAGGCGCCCGTGCCCGCGGCTATCAGTTGCTGATCGCCAGCTCCGACGATGCACCGGACAGTGAGCGCCAATTGCTCAAGCTGTTTCGTGCCCGTCGCTGCGATGCCCTGTTCGTAGCCAGCTGCTTGCCCGCAGAAGATGACAGCTACCGCCAGTTGCAGGACCTGGGCATGCCCATCATCGCCATCGACCGGACCCTGGAGCCGGAGCGCTTCTGCTCGGTAATCAGTGATGATTGCGAAGCCAGCCTGCAATTGACCCGCAGTCTGTTGCAGCCTTTGCCGCGCCAGATTGTGTTGATCGGTGCGCGCCCCGAACTGAGCGTCAGCCAGGCCCGTGAAGCGGGTTTCAAGCAAGCGGTCGAAGGGTTCAAGGGCGAGGTCCTGATCGAACACGGCAGTGCGTTCAGCCGTGAATGTGGACGGCGGATCATTGATGATTTGCTGGCACGCCAGGGCCACTTCCCCGAAGCGCTGATCACCACTTCATATGTGCTGTTGCAAGGGATGTTCGACGCGTTGCTGGAGCACCCGACCCAGCGCCCGCCATTGCGCCTTGCCACGTTTGGTGACACCCAGTTGCTGGACTTCCTGCCGCTGCCAGTCAATGCTATGGGCCAACAACACAAGCTGATTGCCGAAACAGCCCTGAACCTGGCCCTGGCGGCGATTGAAGAGCAAAACTACGTACCCGGCATCCATGCCATTGCCCGTAACTTCAAACAACGTATCCATCAGGCCTGAGTATGCAACTGATCGACACCCACACCCACCTCGACTTCCCTGAGTTCGACGCCGACCGCCCACAGATACTGGCGGGCAGTCGGGCACTGGGGGTTGAGAGCATGGTGGTTCTGGGGGTTTATCAGAGTAATTGGCAGAGCGTGTGGGACTTGATCCAAACCGACAGCCAACTGTATGCCGCGTTTGGCCTGCACCCGGTGTACATCAATGAGCATCGCCCCGAGCATATGATTGAACTGGGGCAATGGCTGAGCCGCCTGGCAGGGCATCCTCAGGTGTGTGCTGTGGGCGAGATCGGCCTGGACTACTTTCTGCCCGAGCTGGACCGCCAGATCCAGCAACAGTTGTTTGAAGCCCAATTGCAATTGGCCGCCGACTTTAATCTGCCCGCCCTGCTTCATGTTCGGCGCAGCCATGCGCAGGTAATCGCCACCCTCAAGCGTTTCAAGCTTCAGCGTGGCGGGATTGTTCATGCCTTTTCAGGCAGTCGCGAAGAAGCCCGTGAATATATAAAACTGGGATTCAAGCTGGGCCTGGGGGGGGCTGCCACCTGGCCACAAGCCTTGCGCTTGCGCAAAGTGCTACCTGATCTGCCGCTGGACGCCATCGTGCTGGAAACCGATGCCCCCGGCATGGCCCCGGCCATGTACCCCAACCAGCGCAACAGCCCGCAGTACCTGCCTGATATTTGCCGGGCGCTGGCCGAGATAATGGGCATCAGCCCCGAGCAATTGGCAAAGGCGACAACAGCTAATGCCTGCGAAGTCTTTGGCTGGAAGCGCTGACTTATACCCCTGTAGCAGCTGCCGAAGGAACGAGGCTGCTACAGATCTTGTGTAATCTCAGAGCAACAACGCCCACACCGCGAAGCACGCATACCACAACACCGCCGCCCGCAGCAGCAAGGCCCACAGGGTGTCGAGGCTGCTCACGCCCTCAGGCCCGGCCTGTGGCGCAGGGATTTCAGCAGCTGCGCAGCCGGCTTTGTTGATCAGCTGCGCAGCACTGATGTCCCAGCTCAGCAACTCATGCAACATCACCCGGCTAACCGCTGCAAAATTACCCACCAGGGCAAAACTCGCGGCCAGCAACCGCACCGGCAACCAGTCAAAAGCATGGCGCAATTGCCCGGCACGCTCCACCAGCGCCGGGTTTTGGCTGTGCTCCTGCGCCAGGGCCAGCAGGCGATAGCTCAGGATCACCACCGGCCCCAGCAGGAAGTACCAGAAAATAACCGCAAAGAAGCTCTGGTAGGCCTGCCATAACAAATGCCCCTGCACCCTCTCCAGCAATTGCTCACCGCTGTCCGCATTTATGCTCAGGTCACGCTCGGCAACATGGGCGGCGGCCTGCAAATCACCACGACGCCAGGCATCACGAAACGGCCCGAGCCCCCCCAGCAAGTCTCCACGCCCAAGGCTGTAGATCACCACCAATAAATGTATCGGCAGTGCCAACAGGCCATAAGCCACCGGATGCAGTACCACCAGCAGCAAGCCCAGCACCGCCGCAGGCAAGGCAATCAGGATAAACAACACCCACCATGGCTTGTTGCCAAGCCTTGGGCTGGTTTCAAGTTTGTGCAACTCGCGCAACCAGCCGCCATCACGCTGCAGACGCTGACGCAGCCCCGAGAATTTCTCGACCACAATCGCCAGCAGTAACACCACAAAACTCATTGTTTATCTCCTGTGTGCTGCAACGCGCTGCGAAAACGCGTCCAGTCAAAAGCCGGTCCCGGGTCCGTCTTGCGTCCCGGCGCCACGTCGCTATGGCCGCAAATCCTGTGTCGGGTAATGGCAGGAAACTGCATCTGCAACTGTCGGGTCAAGGTTGTCAGAGCCTGATACTGGGCATCCGTAAAAGGCAGCTCATCGGTGCCCTCAAGTTCAATGCCCAGAGAAAAATCATTGCAGGTCTCACGTCCTTCGAAGCTCGAAACGCCAGCATGCCATGCGCGATCAAAACAGGAGACAAACTGGGTAACAGTGCCGTCACGCTCGATCAGAAAATGTGCGCTCACGCGCAGGGCACTTATACCTTCAAAGTAAGGATGTTCTGTGACGTCCAGTCGATTCTGGAAGAATTCCTGGACCTTACCGGTGGCGAACTGCCCCGGCGGCAAGCTGATGTTATGAATGATCAGCAGGGAGATTTCATCACCCGGGCGCGCATTGAAGTTGGGTGACGGGCAATGGCGCACGCCTTGAAACCAGCCGCTCGCGGGGTCCATCTGCATACAGGCTCCTTTAACAGGCAAAACCAAAGGCCCAGTATGCCGCGATGCGCGCATCGATGGGGAGCAATCTGCGCTATACGCGATTACTCGCCGCCAGCCTGACGCAAACTGTCTATCACCGACTCCAGAGCCCGATCAATCAACAGGCGGTCATCGACCAGCAGGATACTGCCATTGCGCAGGTGCACGATTAAATCGTTGCGGCTTTTTTCCAGCATCTTGGCCCCGATACGGTTTACAAAGATATGCGTACCGTCCGGCTCAAGAATCGTAATCAGCTTGCAACGCAGGCGGGTGGTCTCATCTTCTTGCAGTTCGATCCAGGCCCCAACCCGCAACTGACTGACCAACAACAACCCCAACTGAGCTTGCTCATCGAGAACCGGTGAAGGCCATGAGCGCACCGGGTTGCGCTGCACCGCAGGGCGGCAGCGCACCTGTTCGGCATCCCGGGTGCGCTGCTCAAGCAGCTCGGTGCGGCTGCGCTCGCCGCGGGTAAACATCGAAAAATCATGCAGCAACGACTCAAGCAGCGCCGGATTATTGCCCGCGTACCGGGCCAATTGCAGCACCACGTGCTCGACCTTGCGGTACAGCGGATCGTTGCAACTATTGGCACCGGCGTCCCAGCCAATGGCTGCATCGGCCATGACATTGAGCAGACGCCGGGCCGGATGGCTGTCACAGCTGAAGAAGTTCTGATCACGCCGGGCGATCTGGAGCATGGGTTCACGCAACAAGCCCAGCAGTTTTTTCAAAGGCTGCGAAAGGTTGCGATCATCGCTGATGTAGTCGAACAAAAGCCCGATCAGGTTACTCGCATCCTCACCCGCCCCTGGCAATTCCTGGGCATGGATATCGGCTTTGGCGGCGCAGCACGACTCCCTGTCCGACAGATCTGGCAGCACTCCGGTGGCAATCAACAGCTGGTTGGCGTCGGCGTACAGCTGCCCGGTCTGACTGAGCAGGTACTTGTCGAACAGGCGCAGCATGATCAGCTTGACCTTGATGTCCATGCCTTGGTCACGTTCGGCCTGCAAAAAATATTCGCACAGCATCGCCGGCCCCAGCGGGTTGTTCTGTTCATCCAGTGGCATGCAGCTCAGGGTGTTGAGGCGTGTGCTCAACTGGCACAAAGCCAGCTGGTTGCGGCTCAGGACCTTCGTCACCATTGCATTGGTTACCTGAGCGCGCTCAATGTTATCGGCCATCAGCGAGAACACCGCATGCCCCGCGGGAACGACGTGCAGGGCTGGCTCACTGACATCAGGCAGGGTCAGACGGATAAAGGCATCGAACAGACGCTCAAGAAAACCGCGTTCAATGCTTTTACGTTTGAGCCGCACATCGCGCATGGCCTCAAAGAACAGGCTCTGATCGGTATCGCTCTGCGCCTTGTCGGCCATTTCAAACAGGGTCTGGTCGGCATTTTCGAACAGCACCTGCAGTTCGTTGCGCAACTGCTGCGCAGCCTTGTCATGCACCTGCAGCAGGATCACAGGCAGGCGGGTAAGCGGCGAGTGCATCGCCAACTCCTTAGTGGTCCTGCTCCCAGGCCCCACTTTCCCGTCATTTTGCATCCTGGCCTCCCGGAAGGATTTCTTCGTTTGCCAGTGAACGCGCGTGGTCAGAGCCATTTTTGCCGCTCACTAACAGAAACCGGCGAGTGCATTGGGCACTGGCCGGTGAATCGGAATTTAGGGCAATGGCAGCACGTCAAAGCTATGGCGCCAATAGCAAGGCGGATTATCTTGTAAAAGATGGCGCTTGTACCAGCGGACTCTTCATTTGAGTGATTGCAGGTGCAAATTAATGTTCAAAGTGCCGAAAACAGCACATTGCAGGTATTTGCATGTGACTCTTCGCACACCTTGGGTTCACCGGTGGCATGCCCCTATAATCGGCGCACTTTGTTTGTGGAGCTCGTTATGCCGAATTTACGCCTGGCCGACCTCACTGCCGAAATAGAAGCCAACGTGCGCCGTGCGTTAGCCGAAGATATTGGCAGCGGCGATATCACTGCACGGCTGATCCCGGCCGAGCGCCTGGCCAAAGCCACGATCATTACCCGTGAAGCAGCAGTGATCAGCGGCACAGCCTGGGTCGACACTGTGTTCCGCCAGCTTGACCCTCGGGTTGCCGTGCATTGGCAGGTGGCCGATGGCGATCGCGTGAGCCCCGACCAGGTACTGTTTCATCTTGAAGGCCCGGCCCGCTCGCTGCTCAGCGGTGAACGTAGCGCGCTGAACTTTCTGCAAATGCTGTCAGGCGTCGCCACCCATGCCCAGCACCTCGCTGATCAGGTGGCCGATACGCGGGTCAAGCTGCTGGACACACGCAAGACCCTGCCGGGTTTGCGTATGGCGCAGAAGTACGCAGTAACCTGTGGTGGCTGCCACAATCACCGTATTGGTCTGTACGACGCCTTTTTGATCAAGGAAAACCATATCGCTGCCTGCGGCGGTATCGCGCAAGCCATCAGTGCCGCGCACAAGATTGCCCCTGGCAAGCCGGTTGAAATCGAAGTGGAAAGCCTGCAAGAACTGAATGAAGCGCTGGCGGCAGGTGCGGATATCATCATGCTCGACGAACTGAGCATGGATGACATGCGCGAAGCGGTACGCCTGAACGCGGGCAAGGCCATGCTGGAAGCCAGCGGCGGTATCAACGAGTCGACCTTGCGTCCGATCGCCGAAACCGGCGTGGACTACATCTCGATTGGCGCCATGACCAAGGATGTGAAGGCGGTGGATCTGTCGATGCGGTTGAGCCTGTAAGCCCTGCACACCTTTGCTGTGGGAGCGGGCTGGCTCGCGATGGCCTCACTGGGGTTCGCCAGATACACCGCGGTGCCCGCATCGCGAGCAAGCCCGCTCCCACAAAAAGCACAGGTTTTGCATCAGCCGTGCCGGCGGCACTTGATCTCATGCTCTAGCAGCCATTGCTTGGCTGCCAGACCTCCGGCAAAACCGGTCAAGGTGCCATTGCTGCCAATCACCCGATGGCACGGGATGATGATCGGGATCGGATTGCGCCCGTTCGCCGCTCCCACTGCCCGGGACGCCTTTGGCCGATGGATCTGCTGTGAAATCTGGCCGTAACTGGTGGTTACCGCAAAGGGAATGGTGGTCAGGGCCTGCCATACCGACTGCTGAAAGTCGGTGCCTAGCGGCTTGAGAAACAGGTCGAACGTCTGACGCTCACCCGCAAAATATTCCTCCAGTTGACGGCGAACTTCGGCAAGCTTTGGTGGCGAATGCACCCACCCGTCCTGTGGTACATGGGGCCGGCGATCCAACTCGAAACGCACTTCGCGCAACCCTTCATCATCAGCGACCAGAAACAGTGGCCCAATCGGTGATGGCATTTGTTCGTAGTAAATCTGCGTCATGTTCACACCTTGCGCGCTGTAATCGAATCGGTAGCTGCGCGCCATAAATACATCACGGAATAGGCCCGCCACGGGCGCCAGCTTTCAGCCAGTGCCTGCAGCGCTTTGGTACTTAACGGCTCACCCTGGGGGTTGGCTTCACGGCGCAGAATCAGATCGGCGGCCGGAAATGCATCTGGGTGTTTGAGCACGCGCATGGCGATGTAATGCGCGGTCCATTCGCCAATACCGGGCAGTTGTACCCAGCGCTCGATAAAACGCTCCAGGGGTTGCTCCACGGCGAAGTCGACACGCCCTTGTGCAAGGGCGCGGGCGATGCCCTGGATCGTATTGATGCGCGCCTGGGTTATGCCCATTTGCCCAAGATCGGCTTGCGCCAGCTGCTCAGGGCCGGGAAACAGACGATCCAGCCCCGAGCCCTTGTCGGCTTCAATGGCAACACCATGGCGCTGCACGATTCGACTGGCCAGGGTGCGTGCTGCAGCCACACTGACTTGCTGCCCCAGCACGGCCCGCACCGCCACTTCAAAACCGTCCCAGCCCCCCGGCAATCGCAGCCCCGGATAACGCCCGATCACAGGCGCCAGCAGCGGGCTGGCACTCAAGGTACGGGCGATGGCCAGCGGGTCGGCATCCAGATCGAACATGCGCCGAATCCGCGTGACCACCGCCAGCATCTGCCCCGGTGGCACATTGCGCAGCTCCAGCTGCAATGCATGCTGCTCACCCGGCCAGGCGCTGACCCTCAGCCAGCCGGGAGCTTCAGGGCTGCCAAACACCCGCTGATAACTGTGGCCATCGACCCGTTCGATACCGGGCAAGGCCCGGGTCTGCAGAAAGCCCGGCAAGGCTGCAAAGTCGTAAGGCGGGCGATAGCCCAGGCGCAACACCAGCGCCTTGTCTGCCCGTGTCTTCGGGCTGCGCCTGAAGGCACGGGGCTCGGCATGATTGGCTTCGGCAAAAGCCGCATTGAAACGACGCAGACTACCAAAGCCGGAAGCCATTGCCACTTCAGTGATCGACAGGTCGGTTTCGGTCAATAGTTGCTTGGCAAAAAGCAGGCGCCGGGTGGAATGCACGGCCATCGGCGGCGCCCCGAGATAGTGAACAAACAGACGACGCAATTGCCGCGCACCGATGTCCATGCGCTCAGCCAACTCTTCCAGCGAGTGCTCTGCCAGGTAACCCTCATTAATCAGCGTCAAGGCGCGCGACACCAGATGCTCGCCCTGCAACCAAAGCTGATTACCCGGTGCCAGCTCGGGCCGACAACGTAAACAGGGGCGAAAGCCTTGGGCCTGAGCCGCTGCCGCGCTGGGGTAATAAACCACGTTTTCGGCTTTTGGCGCACGGGCCGGACACACGGGGCGGCAGTAGATCCGGGTGCTGAGTACGGCAGTGAAAAACACCCCGTCAAACCGCGCATCACGGCTCAGGCGAGCGATTTCGCAGGCAGCGGTACTGGGCGTTGACAGGCGGTTATCTGTATTCATGGTCCGCAGAATAGCACCGCGTTTTGGCCGATTCTCGCCATTTTCGGACGTCAAAGTGCCTGGTGCTGCCCCTGAACGAAAAAGCCACCCGGCATTGACCGGATGGCTTTTTAAGTGGTGCCGGAGACAGGAATCGAACCTGCGACCTTCGCGTTACGAGTGCGCTGCTCTACCGACTGAGCTACACCGGCGGTATCAGTAAAACTAGCAGCGCTGGAAAAAACCGGCAATTGCCGCATGTGTGCCGCTGCAGGAGCGAGCCTGCTGACCAAGGTTGTTAGTAAATCGCGATATTCTTGAGCCCTTGGCGCCCAGGCTTCACACACTCGGCATTACGACCATCACGGGTTATTTGCACGCACCGCTGGCCAGGCAGGTGCCATTTTGCGTCCAGTTCAGGGTGCCCCCCGAATTGCTCGAGGTCGGCACCAATACGCTGACCCAGCCGCCTGCTGCCTGGGTCCCCGCCATGGTAATCACACCATCGACCACCGTCATGCCCGCTGCCAGGTTTTCCGTCGCTTCGGCCGGCCCCGGGATGCCGTTGGTGCCCGCATCACAGGCCATCAGATCATTGGTCTGGCTGTAGCACAGGGCGACGGCAGTCTTGTAGGTATTGCTGATGGTGTTCACCTCGGCAAAACGGGTCTTCATCACGTGCTCGTGGTAAGCCGGAAATGCGAACGAAGCAATCAGACCGATAATTGCAACCACAATCATCAGTTCGATCAGGGTGAAGCCTTGTTGTTGTTTCACATGAAGTCTCCAGAAAAGGGGCACCCACAGGTGCCAGGCAGTGCTGTGCAGGCAAAAAAGTGCGCACAGGCTATCAAGGTTAGTGGGCCGTTGCTCCACAACTGCATCGCTGACACTTCTGGTCACTCTCAACTTTCCGGGTCAAAGCTCGGAGCATCTAGTCTTTGGGCTTACAGCACAGCCGGGCGCGCCGCGCTCCAAGGATCGATGCATGGCAACACAGGCCGTTAAATACAGCCTTTACCAGTGGGAAGGCACCGATCGAAATGGCATTAAAACCAGCGGGCAAATCACGGCGGAACACCACACAATGATTCGGATCCAGCTACGCCGCCAAGGTATTACCGTTAGTAAAATCCGCCGCCATTACAGTCACACACTGAATGCGGGCAAATCGGTCACGGCACTGGATATCACCCTGTTCACCCGCCAACTGGCTACCCTGATCAGCGCGGGCATAACTATGCAGCAAGCTCTGAAGGTTATCGCCAACGGTTTCGAGAGCCGTGCCATGCGCCAGCAGGTCACCGAACTCCAGCAAGACATCGGCGCAGGCACCAGCCTGTCGGCGGCGCTGCGCAAAAAACCGGCACATTTCGATCCTCTGTTTTGCAGCCTCGTCGAAGCTGGCGAACTGGCCGGGGCTCTGGACGTGTTGCTGCAACGGGTGGCGACCTACAGGGAAAAGACCGCCACTCTGAAAAAGAAAATCAAAAAAGCCATGACCTACCCCAGCGCCGTGCTCGTGGTCGCGCTGGCGGTGTGCGGCATTTTGTTGATCGAAGTGGTTCCGCAGTTCCAGGGCGTTTTCCGCTCATTCGACGCGCAACTGCCAGTGCTTACCTTGTGGGTGATCGGCCTGTCTGACAGCCTTCAGGCGCATGGTCTATGGCTCCTGTTTTTTTGCGGCATCACCCTTGCAGGCCTTCACCATCGCTACAAGCACTGCGCAACCTGGCGCCAGCGTGTTGATCGCTGGCTGCTGAAACTGCCCGTCATGGGCAATCTGCTGCACATGTCAGCCATGGCCCGTTTTGCCCGCACGCTGTCGACGACCCTGGCTGCCGGCGTGCCATTGCTCGAAGCGCTGAACTCCGTAGCCAGCGCCACTGGCAATAGCCTGTACAAAGACGCGGTGCTACGACTGAAGAAGCAGGTTGCAACGGGTAGCCAGATCCATGTGGCCATGGCCGCTGCCGGAGTATTCCCGGGCATGGCAATCCAGATGACAGCTATTGGCGAAGAATCCGGCACATTGGACAGCATGCTTGACCAGGTTGCCGCCTATTATGAAAGCGAGG
Organism: Pseudomonas sp. FSL R10-2964; assembly: GCF_009600035.1. Lineage (NCBI taxonomy): Bacteria > Pseudomonadati > Pseudomonadota > Gammaproteobacteria > Pseudomonadales > Pseudomonadaceae > Pseudomonas > Pseudomonas sp. FSL R10-2964. The sequence continues at coordinate 144,696 of NZ_WIWH01000005.1, forward strand.
TCGACACTCTGGTCGACAACCTGACAACCTTGCTGGAGCCGATAATCATGGTGGTACTTGGAGTCATGGTTGGCGGGCTGGTCATCGCCATGTACTTGCCGATATTCAACCTTGGCCGGGTAATATGAGCATGATTGATTTGCTGAGCCGTCACCCCGACGCTTTTATTGCCTGCGCACTGATACTCGGCTTGCTGGCAGGCAGTTTTATCAATGTGCTGGCGTGGCGATTGCCAAAAATGCTTGAACAGGAATGGCAAGCCCAGGCCCGCGAGGTGCTGGATTTGCCCGAGCCAGCCAAAGGCCCTGTGTATAACTTGCTGCGCCCGCGCTCTCACTGCCCCAATTGCCAGCATTCGCTGCGCGTCCGGGAGAACATCCCGCTACTGAGCTACCTGTTTTTGCGTGGCAAATGCTCGCAGTGCAAAAGTGCCATTAGCCTGCGCTATCCCCTTACGGAACTGACCTGCGCGGTATTGTCGGCTTTTGTCGCCTGGCATTTCGGTTTTGGCGCCCAGGCGGGCTGGATGCTTCTGCTGACCTGGGGGTTATTCGGCATTTGCCTGATCGATATCGAGCATCAAATCGTGCCTGATGTGCTGGTTTTGCCTCTGCTGTGGCTGGGATTGTTGCTCAACAGCTTCTCCCTGTTCACCACTTTGGGGCAGGCCGTATGGGGGGCCGCGCTGGGCTATGCAAGCCTGTGGTCGGTGTTCTGGATATTCAAACTGGTCACCGGCAAGGACGGCATGGGCTACGGCGATTTCAAGTTGCTGGCCGTACTCGGGGCATGGGGCGGGGTTGCGGTTCTGCCGCTAACCCTCCTGCTCTCTTCACTGCTGGGGGCGACGGTGGGGCTGGGGCTTTTGGCCATGCGCCGGGCCAAAACCAGTACCCCGATCCCCTTTGCGCCGTATCTGGCAATTGCCGGCTGGATTGCATTGCTCTGGGGTGGTCAAATAACCGGCTTCTATTGGCAGGTTTCGGTTTGACATGATGACTCCACCCTCCAAACCCTGGATTCTCGGGCTTACCGGCGGTATCGGCAGTGGTAAAAGTGCCGCTGCCGAGCACTTTGCCGCGTTGGGCATACATGTGGTGGACGCCGATCATGCGGCGCGCTGGGTCGTTGAGCCGGGACGCCCGGCGCTGGCCAGTATTGCCGAACACTTTGGAGCACAGGTGCTGCAAGCCGACGGGCAACTCAATCGTGGCGCATTGCGCCATCTGATCTTCACCGACCCCGAGCAACGCCGCTGGCTTGAAGCACTGCTGCACCCACTGATTCGTGAAGAGATCGCAAACAATCTGGCACAGGCAAAATCGCCTTACGCCATTCTGGTTTCGCCGCTGCTGATCGAGTCCGGCCAATACACCACAACTCAACGTGTCCTGGTGATCGATGCACCGCAAGCCCTGCAGATGCAGCGCACCCTTGTGCGTGACAACACCACCGAACAGCAAGTCCAGGCCATTCTCAAGGCACAGGCCAGCCGCGAAGATCGCCTTCGTCACGCTGACGATGTGCTGGTCAATGACAAGGATCTGAAGGCGCTGCAGACTGAGGTCGAGCGCCTGCATCACTTTTATTTAACTTTGCGTGGAGGCCAACCATGACCAAACCTATGACCATCGACTGCCCGACCTGTGGCACAGCCGTGCAATGGGATACCACCAACGCTTTTCGCCCGTTCTGCTCGGACCGCTGCAAGCTGATCGACCTGGGTGCCTGGGCCAGCGAGGAACACAAGATCCCGGTCAGCCCGGATGCTGAAGATGATCTGTTTTCCGAAGACCTGAGCGAGCGCTTACATTAAAAGCCAAATCCTGTAGTCGCTGACGAGGTACGAAGGCTGCGATCGAGCCCGAAGGGGTCGTGCTTTTAAAGAGCACAGGCCCTGCGGTCCATCTCGCAGCCTGCGTCGGCGATTACGGCTTTTCTCCATCATCCTTCCATGGCGCCGCCAGGTAGCGGGTGCGGTTAAAGGTCTCAAGCCACTCCGGGCAGAACACCACCAGTGCCGTTACCAGCATCCCGTTGATAAACGCTTCGGGAAAGATGATCAGCCACAGATAGCCGACAAAGTCCTCCAGCCAATACGGCATGACGAACAACCCGTCCAGCCACAACACACCCAGCACCGCCCCTATGCACAGCAACGCCGCCAACGCTGCGGCAAAAAAACCCGAGCAAAAGATATACACAAAGGGGTTACGCGGTTGCGCACGCTCGACCATACGCGCACACCCTTCGGTCACTGCTATCGGCAACAGAATCAGCAGCACGCCGTTGACACCCATCGCGGCCAACTCCTGACGCCCCAGCAACACCAGTCCGACTTGCGCCAGAAGCGCACCGACCACTGCCAGCGGCCAGTCGAGCAGCAACGTGACCACCGTCAGGCCAATAAAGTGGTAAGACACCCCGCCATCAAAGTCACGCCGTACCAGCCAGAGCAAAAACAGCCCGAACACCGTGCCAAACAACAGGTGCTGGCGCCGCGTATCGGTAAACAGCTCAACCCAGGGAGCACGCCAGATGGCCCACAGCACAACGGGAACATAGATCAGCCAGCCGATGACCAGCGTTTGTGTGGATAACACCTGTGTACTTATCATCGGCCTTGCCCTGCCTTGTCAAAACACACCGTTCAACCCTCCCTGTCGGATGCGACTGAGTCTACACCCGGACTTTCAGTAACACCTGTTTCAAGGCTAAGCTGCGTGCATGGACGACTCAGATTATTTACGCCTGCTCACCATTCAGGCCGAGCAAGCCAATGCCTTTTTATCCAATGCCCGCAAATGGGAGCGTGAGCGTTGGGTCTGCCAGCGCCTGTTGCAAGGCCTGAATATCCCCTACCACAGTGAAGACTTCCGGCAGGCGGGCCAGGAGCCTCCCGATGTGCTGTTCGGCGATGCACGCTTTGAGGTGTTCTTTGTCCTCGATGAGGGCCGGCGCCTGAACGATGAATGGCGCGCAGAACTGCAGCGCAGGCGCAGCGCCTACTCCCTTAGCCAATTGGTCCGTCGCGAAGCACGGCCCAAACGGATTCCGGCGAGCAAGCTGTTGCAGCGGCTGGGCCCGACCCTGCATAAAAAAGCCACTAACTACAAAGAGCGCGATATCGACCTGGGGCAGCTGGATATCATTGCGTTTTCCAGCCTCAAGCGCGAAGTGCTGGACCTTAACAGCCACTTTCCGCCGCCGACTGAATATTTGCGCCAGGGCTGGCGCTCGCTGTCGCTGGTAGGGCCGACCTTTGCCCGGGTGCTGTTTGCCCAACCGGACGCACCGGATTTTTTGCGCAACAACCTGGGACGCAGCATTATTTTTGATGTGGGTATCAGCCTGTGAGCCCGTTGCAGGCGCTTATTGCCAATGTGCCGCAAACCGGGCGCGTGTGCTGGATCGGCGTACGCCCCGAGTCCCGGGCAGACATGCTCGAACTCGACGCGGTTGAAGCCCGCCGCGAAGCCGGGCTGACCGGCGATCATGCCCGGCCCGGCGCCCGCAATGCCCGCCAGGTGACGCTGATACAATGGGAACACCTGGCCGTTATCAGCTCACTGCTGGGGCGCACGGCGGATCAACCGATCCTGGCGCAGGACTTGCGCCGCAACCTGGTGATCCGCGGAATCAACCTGTTCAGCCTCAAAGGCCGGCGCTTCAAGGTTGGCCAGGCCATTTTCGAAACCACTGGCTGGTGTCAGCCTTGTGCCCGACTGGAGCAGCGTCTGGGCCAGGGGACTTTTCAGGCGGTACGTGGCCACGGCGGGATCACGGCCCGGGTAATCGAAAGCGGGATCATTCGTCTAGACGACGAACTGCGGGTCGAGCCGTTAGGCCCGCACGGCTATGCTTCATTTCATCCCGGTTGATCAATGCTGTAGCTTTTACATACCCAGCAACGTCTATTTGACGAGGCCAAAAATATGCCCAGTCGCCTGAACCCCGATGATCTGAAGCGTGTCGAAGAGTACCTTCAATTGCCACAAAATCAGGTTGAGCGCCGCCCTTTCAGGCCCTGGCTGCTCCTTGCCATAGTGGTGATCGCGGTGATCGGCATGGGCCTTTTGAGCCGTTTCCTGAGTTACCTGGCGCTATGAGCTGCATTGCGCTCGCCCGGGGCCACTCAGGCACAGAATTTTTTTCAAGCCTTGTGAGTGATATCCATGACCCATCGTATTGTTATCGTCGGCGGCGGCGCCGGCGGCCTGGAGTTGGCGACCCGCCTGGGCAAGACTCTGGGTAAGCGCGGCAAGGCCAGCGTCACGCTGGTCGATGCCAACCTGACCCATATCTGGAAACCGCTGCTGCATGAAGTTGCTGCCGGCTCATTGAACTCATCGGAAGACGAGCTCAACTACGTCGCCCAGGCCAAATGGAATCACTTTCAGTTCCAGCTGGGCCGCATGAGCGGGCTGGATCGTGAACTGAAAAAGATCTCATTGTCGGCAACCCTCGACGAAAACGGCCAGGAACTGGTACCTGCCCGCGAGTTGGGTTACGACACCCTGGTGATTGCGGTGGGCAGTACCACCAATGACTTCGGTACCAAAGGCGCGGCCGAACACTGCCTGTTCCTCGATACCCGCAAGCAGGCCGAGAAATTTCATCAGCAACTGCTCAATCATTACCTGCGTGCCCACGCAGGGCAAAGCGATACGCTCGAACAGATCAGCGTGGCCATTGTCGGCGCAGGTGCAACCGGAGTCGAGCTGGCTGCCGAACTGCACAATGCCGCCCACGAACTGGCAGCCTATGGCCTGGACCGGATCAAGCCGGAAAACATGCATATCACCCTGATCGAAGCGGGCCCACGGGTATTGCCTGCCCTGCCGGACCGTATCGGCGGGCCTGTGCATAAAACCCTGGAAAAACTCGGGGTCACCGTGCTGACCAACTCCGCAGTCAGCGAAGTAACTGCTGACAGCTTGATAACCAAAGATGGTCAGGTGATTCCTGCAAGTTTGAAGGTTTGGGCTGCGGGCATTCGTGCACCTGGCTTCTTGAAGGAAATTGCCGGGCTGGAAACCAACCGCATCAACCAGTTGGTGGTACGCCCTACCCTGCAAACCACCCGTGACGAGAATATTTTTGCCTTTGGCGATTGCGCCGCCTGCCCGCAACCCGGCACCGACAAGCTGGTGCCGCCTCGCGCCCAGGCTGCTCACCAGCAGGCGTCGTTGCTGGCCAAGTCGCTGAAATTGCGCATTGAAGGTAAAACTCAGCTGCCGGACTACACCTACCGCGATTATGGCTCGCTGATTTCCCTATCGAGCTTTTCGGCTGTGGGTAACTTGATGGGCAGCCTGATGGGTACCGTTATGCTGGAAGGCTGGTTGGCGCGGATGTTCTACATCTCGCTATATCGCATGCACCAGATGGCGCTGTACGGCACCTTCCGCACCTTGATGCTGATGCTGGGCAGCAGGATCGGACGCGGCACCGAGCCGCGCCTGAAACTGCACTAAGTGCGACTACTCTGTAGTCGCTGCCGAAGGCTGCGACAGTAAAAACTGCAACTGTGGGAGCGAGCCTGCTCGCGAAGGTCGTTCGCGAGCAGGCTCGCTCCCACAATAGGGCTTGATCTACAACAGAGTATCTACAGCGCCGCGTAATCAGCGCCCCGCGTGATTACCCGCCTCGGCTTCACGGCCTTTAAAGCCGTGGGGCTGATGCTCGTCAAAGAATTTCACCGCGCGCACAAAGTCCTCCAGCAACAACTTGGCCATGTCGATCGACATACCCTGCTTCACCAGAATCCGCTGCACCACTACGTTCTCGACATTTGCCGGCAAGCTATACGCAGGTACCAGCCAGCCACGGGTGCGCAACCGGTCTGCCAGGTCATACAGCGAATATGAAGTTTTCGCCCCTGGCTTCAGACGCCAGGTCAACGCCGGAATCCCCAGCTGCGGGTCACCGTTATAGAGCATCTCGAACGGTCCGACCTTGACCAGTTCAGCCGCAAGAAACTGTGCCGTCTGGTAGCAGGCTGAATGAATACGCTCATAGCCTTCACGCCCCAGACGCAAGAAGTTGTAGTACTGCGAGATGATCTGCCCGGCCGGACGTGAAAAGTTAAGGGCGAACGTAGGCATATCACCCCCCAGATAATTCACATGAAACACCAGCCCTTCAGGCAGTTCCTTTTCATCCCGCCAAACCACCCAGCCCGCGCCCAGCGGAGCCAGACCGAACTTGTGCCCGGAGGTACTGATGGACTTGACCCGCGGCACGCGGAAATCCCAAAGAATATCCGGCGCACAAAACGGAGCCAGCATCGCGCCACTTGCACCGTCGACGTGCAGATCAATATTCAGACCCGTGCTTTTTTGCAAGTCATCCAGAGCATCGGATAACGGCTTTACGGTTTCATACAGCCCGGTGAACGTCTGGCCAAAGGTCGGCACTACGACGATGGTATTTTCATCGACCCGCTCCAGCATGTCCTCGGGGGTCATAAACCAATGCCCTTCCGACATCGGCACTTCACGAATTTCGACGTCCCAGTAACGGGCAAATTTGTGCCAGCACACCTGCACCGGACCGCACACCATATTCGGCGTAGTTGTCGGCTTGCCTGCCGCCTTGCGCACCGCACGCCAGCGCCACAATGCAGCCAGACCACCCAGCATGCAGGCTTCGCTGGAGCCTACGGTGGAAGTACCGATGGTGGTAGCCGCTTCCGGCGAATGCCATAAGTCCGCCAGCATATGAATACAGCGGTTTTCCAGCTCCGCAGACTGCGGGTACTCATCCTTGTCGATCATGTTCTTGTCGATCGACAGGTCCATCAACTTGTGGACCTCGTCCTCTTCCCACGTCTGGCAAAAGGTCGCGAGGTTCTGCCTGGAGTTTCCATCCAGATACAACTCATCGTGGACCAGTTGGAAAACCTCACCCGGCGCTTGCTCAGCCTCGGGGAACAGCTTGATTGCAGCGGCATGAGCCAGCGCAGAAGAACCAAATACGGGGTCGACGTCCTTGTTGCGCTTGATACGGTGCAGTGCCATGTGAACTCTCCTTGAGTATTGGTCAATCTATGAGCCCGCCGTTGCAACTCTGGCTCAGCTTCGGCCCAGCCAGCATAGCCAAGCATTTGAGGTCTGCCGTCCGATTTCCGACCACCGTGCATTTTCCGATCTATAGTCTCGATTCTCGATAGTACTCACGGAGCGAGCACGATGAAGCAAAGACCCACGACCGTAGACAGCACGGTAAAACAGGCGCTGGACCAGTCCCTGCAACGGTTTGCCAGCAATCAGCACGGCAAGAACGCCAGCTACATCCCTTACCTGGCCTCAGTGCCATCCCATCTGTTCGGCATCAGCATCATGTTCTGCGACGGTACCCATGCAGAAGTGGGCGACACCGATTACGCCTTCGCCATCGAGTCGATTTCCAAGGTATTCACCCTCGCCCATGTACTCGATGAAGTGGGACCCCAAGCCTTGCGCAGCAAGATCGGTTGCGACCCCACAGGTGAGCCGTTCAACTCGGTGATTGCCCTGGAACTGCATAAGGGCCGACCGCTCAACCCCTTTGTAAACGCAGGCGCCATGGCCACTGTCAGCCTCCTCGAAGCCGATACGGCGCAAGCGCGCTGGGACCAGATCCAGGCGACTTACAACCTTTTCGCCGGGCGTGAACTGACGGTCAACGACGAGGTTTATCAATCGGAAGCCAAGACCAACCAGCACAACCGCGGCATTGCCTGGCTATTGCAGAGTTACGGCTATATGTACGCCGACCCGATGGAAGTGTGCGCCGTCTACACCCGTCAATGTTCCGTGGCGATCACCTGCCATGACCTGGTGACCATGGGCGCTACCCTGGCCAATGGTGGCGTCAACCCGATCAGCGGAAAACGCGCGGTTCGGGCCAACAACGTGGCGCCAATCCTCTCCGAGATGACCCTGAATGGCCTGTATGACACCACCGGGGACTGGTACTACAAAGTCGGCCTGCCGGGAAAAAGCGGGGTCGGCGGCGGCATTCTGGCGGTGGTTCCGGGGGTGTGCGCCATCGCCGCCTTTGCCCCGCCACTGGACGGAGCCGGTAACAGCGTTCGCGGTCAACTGGCCGCCGAATACCTTAGCCGCACGCTCAATCTGAGCCTGTTGCACGAATTCGCGTAAGGGAGCGGGATACTTATGGCCACCACCAGCAAAGCTAAAACCTACATGTCCTGGCTGACCATCTGCTTTATGATGGTTGCCGCTGTTGCCAGTATTCGTTCGTTACCCAGCATGGCCGTCTATGGCCTGGGCTCGGTCTTTCTCTATGTCATCCCCGCACTGCTGTTTTTCATTCCGGTATCCCTGGTCGCCTCTGAACTGGGCACAGGCTGGAACGGCGGGATTTATGGCTGGGTAAGACAAGCCTACGGCGACCGCCCGGGCTTTTTCATCATGTGGTTCATGTGGGTACAAGTGGTGGTCTGGTACCCGATTGTGCTCGGGTTTGGCGCCAGCACCATGGCGTATCTGATCAACCCTGAACTGGCCAAAAGCGGTGTATTTACTGCCGCCGTCATCATCGTTTTATACTGGCTATCGACATTTGTGGCACTTAACGGGCTGACAGCACTGTCGAAGCTGACGTCATGGTTCATGCTGCTGGGCACCGCATTACCCGCCGCGCTGCTGGTTTTGCTCGGCGTCGCCTGGCTGGTGCTGGGGCATAAATCAGCCACCCCGTTGACTTGGGATGCCTTGATCCCGGCCATTTTCGATACCCACTCCACAGTCAAATCCGGCTCGCGCAACCTGCACCCGGACTTCTGGCAGGAATTTACCGGCGCCATTACCGGCCTGGTACTGATTGTGAGTAACTTCCTGGCGTTTGCCGGTATCGAAATGAACGCCATTCACGCCCGTGAATTGCGTAACCCGCAAAAGGAAATGCCCCGGGCGATTCTCTTGGCCTTCTTTATGATCCTGCTGGTGTTTATCCCGCCCACGGTGGCGATTTCGCTGGTGGTACCCGCTGACTCAACCAGCCTTACCGCCGGGGTTATCCAGGCTTACGCTGCGTTCTTCCAGGGCTTCGACATGCCATGGGCAACCCTGATCATGGCCATTTTGCTGATTATCGGTGCGTTGGGCGGGGTACTGGCCTGGACTGCCGGGCCGTCTACCGGCTTGCTGTTCGTCGGTAAGGCCGGAATGCTTCCACCTGTGATGCAGGAAGTGAACAAAAAAGGTGTGCAAAAAAACATTCTGTATTTACAGGCCGTTATCGTCACGCTGCTGTCGACGATTTACATCTTTCTCGACAATGTATCCGATGCCTTCTGGATGATCAGTGCGATGGCTGCGCTGATGTACCTGATCATCTACGTATTCATGTTTATGGCGGCCATGAAACTGCGTAAAACACAGCCCAATGTAAAACGCGGCTATGTGCTCAAGGGGCTGCATGGCTGGTGCTACCTGGGGTTGTTTTCAACCTGCGTGGCGCTAATTTTCGGCTTTATTCCGCCCAACAGCTTCAGCAGCATGCCGTTTTTCGAATATGCGGGGATTTTGTTGCTGGGATTGATCGTCGCAGGCGTGCCGCCGTTTATCTTCTATGCATTGCGCAAGCCGTCATGGCAGATGGTGCCCAAGGCAGAAGCGGATCAGTATTCGGCCGCGCTGCAGGATCTTCAGGACGCGGACAACAAGGCTGCAAACCCAAGCTGAAGCAAAAACCTCGTAGCAGCTGCCGAAGAACGAAGGCTGCGACTACAGGGTTACGTTTCCTACAGGCATAAAAAAAGCGTCCAATGGACGCTTTTTTTATGGCTACAGGAGCCGAACATGGTGGGTCGTGTGGGATTCGAACCTACGACCAATTGGTTAAAAGCCAACTGCTCTACCAACTGAGCTAACGACCCAAAAAT
>NZ_WIWH01000060.1:0-18562 GCF_009600035.1 Pseudomonas sp. FSL R10-2964
TGATCCGGCTTAACGCCATGCTGCGCGACGGCACAGCATGGCGAACGTGAATGACTGGGCAAGACAGTTGCTGCTACAACAGCGGTTTGCGGCGCTATTTAGAATCTTTACAGGATCTTCAAGGACCTTTCATGCACTTCGACCTGGTTGACCTGCGTCTGTATTTGAATGTGCTGCAGGCAGGCAATATCACCGCCGGCGCCAGCCTCAGCCACCTATCGCTGCCTGCCGCCAGTGCGCGGATCCGGGCGATGGAAGCGTCCCAGGGCGTGGCGTTTTTGCAGCGCAGCCGTCGTGGCATCAGCCCTACCCCTGCCGGGCAAGCGCTGGCCCAACATGCCCGGTTACTGTTGCAGCAGGTGGAGCGCATGAACCACGACCTGAGCGAATACGCCCAGGGCTTCAAAGGCCGTATCCGCCTGCTGTGCAACACCGCCGCCCTCACCGAATACCTGCCCGAGCTGCTCGCCGACTTTGTACGCCAGCACCCTGCCATAAGCGTCGACCAGCAAGAACTCACCAGCCTGCGCATCACCCATGCCCTGCGCCTGGACGCCGCCGATATCGGTGTGATCTCCAACGCGGTAGACACCCGTGACCTGCAAACCCGGCCCTTTCGCGATGACCCGCTGGTACTGGTCATGCCCCTCGACCACCCGCTGGCCCACAGGCCCAGCCTCTCGTTCAGCGACACCCTGAGCCATGACTATGTCGGGTTGTCGGCCAGCAGCGCGCTGGCGGTGTACCTGGAAGAACAGGCACTGCATATGGGGTGTCGCATGCAGGTGCGTATCCGTGCCGAAGGCTTTGACGGGGTATTGCGCATGGTCGCTCGCGGCGCCGGGCTGGGGATTGTGCCCAGGGCCACCATCGAGCGCTGGCAGGCCCCGCGCACCTTTGAAGTGGTGAACTTGAGCGAGCCCTGGGCTGATCGTAAATTGCTGCTGTGCGCCCGCTCGTTTGCGCAATTGCCCACCTATGCCATAGCATTGCTGGAAGCTTTGAGCTTGTAAGAATAGTCGCCGTTTACTGCCAGCCTGTATGCCTTGGTTTTTACCCAGAGTAATATCCGGGGCTTGCGACACCCGGGGCGCCTTTGCCCACGGGTACTTTTATCCAGTTTTGAGAATAACAACTCACAGGGCACCCGATGGCTGACGCTAATTCCCCCCCGGTCACACTCAAACGCGGTTTGAAAAACCGCCATATCCAGCTGATTGCCCTGGGCGGCGCTATCGGTACGGGCCTGTTTCTGGGGTCGGCGGGCGTACTCAAGTCGGCCGGGCCGTCGATGATCCTGGGCTATGCGATCGCCGGCTTTATCGCGTTCCTGATCATGCGCCAACTCGGCGAAATGATCGTCGAAGAGCCAGTGGCCGGTTCCTTCAGCCACTTTGCCCACAAGTACTGGGGCGGTTATGCGGGGTTTCTGTCGGGCTGGAACTATTGGGTACTGTATGTGCTGGTGGGCATGGCCGAGCTGACGGCCGTGGGCAAGTACATCCAGTTCTGGTGGCCCGAGGTGCCAACCTGGGTCAGCGCCGTGGTGTTCTTTGTACTGGTCAACCTGATCAATACCCTGAACGTGAAAGTGTTCGGCGAAATGGAATTCTGGTTTGCCATTATCAAGGTGGTGGCGATTGTCGGCATGATCGTCCTGGGTTGCTACCTGCTGTTCAGCGGCACCGGCGGCCCTCAGGCGTCGATCAGCAACCTGTGGAGCCACGGCGGGTTCTTCCCCAATGGCGGCATGGGGCTACTGATGGCCATGGCCTTTATCATGTTTTCCTTCGGTGGCCTGGAGCTGGTGGGTATCACAGCGGCGGAAGCCAGCGAGCCGAAAAAGGTGATCCCCAAGGCCATCAACCAGGTGGTGTACCGGATCCTTATTTTCTACGTGGGCGCCCTGACCGTGCTGCTGGCACTGTACCCGTGGGACCAGTTGCTGGTAACCCTGGGCGCCGGCGGCGATGCCTACGGCAGCAGCCCGTTTGTGCAGATCTTTGCCTTGATCGGCAGTGATACCGCCGCGCAAATCCTCAACTTTGTGGTACTGACTGCCGCGCTGTCGGTCTATAACAGCGGCGTGTACTGCAACAGCCGCATGCTGTTTGGCCTGGCCGAGCAGGGTGATGCCCCCAAAGCCCTGATGAAGCTGACCAAAAATGGCGTGCCGTTGCGTGCACTGGGCGTGTCGGCACTGGTGACGCTGTTGTGCGTGGTGGTCAACTATGTGGCCCCGCACAAGGCACTGGAGCTGCTGTTTGCCCTGGTGGTTGCCTCGCTGATGATCAACTGGGCACTGATCAGCCTCACCCATATCAAGTTCCGCAAGGCCATGGCCGTTCAGGGCGTGACGCCTTCGTTCAAGGCATTCTGGTTCCCGCTCAGCAATATCCTGTGCCTGGTGTTTATGGCGGTGATCGTCTCGGTTATCTGGATGATCCCCGACGTTCGTGCGTCGGTGTATGCGATTCCGGTGTGGCTGCTGATCATCTACGGCTTCTATGTGCTGCGCCTGCGCACCGGTAAGGCTCTGGCCAACTCGCACTAAGCATTTGGCTGTTACAAAAAAGCCCCGGCACTGAAAACAGTGCCGGGGCTTTTGCGCATCTGGGGGTCGGAACCAGGCATCTGTCAGAGTATCGCTGCGGTTAGGGTGAGGTTCGATAACCCATCACCGGAGGTTTTATGTCTGCGCCAATCACCGTGCTTCGTGACACCCACCCCCTGCCCGTGCTCGATGCCTGCAAATGGGAAAAACTCGAGGGCGACCCCCATACCGTCAACCTCAACGCCTACACCAGCGAAGACGGCAGCAAGATCATGGGCACGTGGATTTGCACGCCCGGCAAGTGGTATGTGGAATATGTGAAGTGGGAATACTGCGATTTCCGTGAGGGCTATTGCATCATCACCCCAGAGGGCAAAGAACCGATCCATCTGCGGGCCGGGGATATCTTTGTGGTCGAGCCGGGCATGAAAGGCACATGGGAAGTGGTTGAAACCGTGCGCAAGTATTTCGTTTTTGCCTGAGTGAAACCACGCAAAAAACCCGGGAGCCCGCCCGACGCGGGCTCCCGGTAAAGCGACCAGTTACTGAGGTTTGCGATAGCTGTTGATGATGGCCGAGAAATCCTTGCCGCCTTCGCCGCGCAGGCTCATGGCCTGATACAGCTGTTGCGCCACGGCACCCATCACCACAGGCTGGTGGGCCTGACGTGCCGCCTCGGTGGCCAGCCCCAGATCCTTGAGCATCAGCTCGGCACCAAATCCACCGGTATAGCCGCGTGACGCAGGGGCGGTTTCAACGATGCCCGGCCACGGGTTGTACACCTCCGAGCTCCAGCAGCGCCCGGTGGAGCTGTTGATCACCCCGGCCAGTACTTCGCTGTCGATACCCAGTGCAGCCCCCAGGGCCATGGCCTCGCTGACGCCGACCATGGAGATCCCGAGCAGCAGGTTGTTGCAGATTTTAGCCACTTGGCCGGTGCCCACATCCCCGCAATGGACGATGTTGCGGCCCATTTGTTCGAGTACAGGGTGCAGGGTGTCGAACAGCGCCTGGGGAGCGCCGACCATAAAGGTCAGGGTGCCCGCCTGCGCGCCACCGGTGCCGCCGGACACCGGCGCATCGGCCATCTGCACGCCCTGTTTGGCGGCTGCAGCGGCGACATCGCGGGCGGTCTGCGGGTCGATGGTGCTGCAATCCACGGCGGGTACACCTGCGCCGATGCCAGCCAGCACGCCGTCCTCACCCAGCCACACGCTGCGCACATGGGCAGCAGCCGGGAGCATGGTGATCACCAGTTCGGTGCCTTGGGCGGCCTCCCGAGGCGAGGTGCTGATATGGCCACCCAGGGCGGCCAGCTCGGCGAGAATGCTTTGGTTCAGATCAAACAGGTTCAGCGAATGCCCGGCCTTGAGCAGGTTGCGCGCCATTGGTGCGCCCATGTTGCCCAGGCCGATAAATGCGATATTCATGCTGTGTGCCCTCAACGAAGATTGATGGTTGTGTTGACGCCATCATTCACGCTGTCATCGTCGAACCAGCGACTGGTGACGGTCTTGGTTTGAGTATAGAACTGCACCACTTGCTTGCCGTACGGGCCAAGATCGCCGAGTTTCGAGCCACGGGAACCCGTGAAGCTGAAGAACGGCACCGGCACCGGGATCGGGATATTGATACCGACCTGGCCCACATCGATTTCAGTCTGGAACTTGCGCGCTGCAGCGCCGCTTTGGGTAAACAGGCCGGTGCCGTTGCCAAACGGGTTGGCGTTGACCAGTGCAATGGCCTGGTCGAGGGTATCGACCTCAATCACCACCAGCACCGGGCCGAAAATTTCCTGGGTATAGATTTGCATATCGGTGGTGACGCCTGAAAACAGGGTCGGCCCGATAAAGTTGCCTTGTTCGAAACCCGGGACCTTGATGTTGCGGCCATCCAGTTCCAGCACTGCGCCTTCTTTGATGCCGCTTTCGATCAACCCCAGTACCCGCTCTTTAGCACGCTTGGAGATCACCGGACCTACATCCGTACCCGCCTCGCTGCCGGCGTTGACCTTGAGTTTTTGCGCCAGCGCCTTGAGGTCCGGCAGCCATTTTTTCGCCGCCCCCACCAGTACCACCACCGAGGTAGCCATACAGCGTTGGCCGGCTGCGCCAAAACCGGCACCGACCAGCGCGTTGAGGGTTTGCTCGCGGTTGGCATCGGCCAACACCACGGCGTGGTTTTTCGCGCCCATCATCGATTGCACGCGCTTGCCGTGACGGCCCGCCAGGTCATAAACGTGGGTACCGACGGCGGTTGAGCCAACAAACGAAACCGCTTTGATATCGGTGTGGGTGCACAGCGCATCCACCACATCCTTGCCGCCATGCACGACGTTGAGCACACCCGGCGGAACCCCGGCTTCCAGCGCCAGCTCGACCAGCATCAAGGTCGACAGCGGGTCTTGCTCGGACGGTTTGAGAACGAAGGTGTTACCGCAGGCGATGGCCATCGGGAACATCCATAGCGGAATCATGGCCGGGAAATTGAACGGTGTGATCCCGGCGCAGACCCCGATAGGTTGGCGCAAGGTGTAGGTATCCACCCCGCCCGCAACGTTTTCAGCGAATTCACCCATCTGCAAGGTGCCGATGGAGCAAGCATGCTCGACCACTTCCAGGCCGCGGAAAATATCGCCCTCGGCGTCGGCAATGGTTTTACCCTGTTCGGCACTGAGCACAGTGGCGATGCGCTTGGAGTGCTCGCGAATCAGCGCCTGCAGCTTGAGCATGATGCGCATGCGCGCGCCAATGGGCGTCAGCTTCCAGGTCTGGAAAGCGCGCTGGGCGGCAGCGATGGCGGCGTTGACTTCAGCGGCAGTGGCAAACGGTACTTTGGCCAGCACTTGCTGAGTGGCGGGGTTGATGATGTCGTGCCACTCGGTGGTCTGCGACTCGACCCATTCGCCATCGATCAGCAGGCGGGCGTTTTGGTACGGGGTGGTAGAAACGTTCATGGAAGTCTCCGGCATTATTATTTTAAGTAGGGCTGTCCAGATTGGTCGCAGGACTGTTTTTGGAGTATAGGTGTGCGTTCTTCTAATAAGAACGCACATAAAAGCCGATCAAACATGCAAAAAAACATCACATCGTTAAGCGCATTGAACTGGGACGACCTGAAGTTTTTTCTCGAGGTGGCCCGTACCCGTAAAGCCAGCACTGCGGCCAAACGGCTGGCGGTGGACTACACCACCGTATCGCGACGCATCAGTTCGCTGGAGGCTGCCCTCGGCACACTGCTGTTTGAAAAATCGCGCACCAACGGCTTCACCCTGACCAACGAGGGCCAGCGCTTGCTGGGCTATGCCGAGGCCATCGAAAGTACCCTGCATATGGCCTGCGAGCAGGTGTCGGGGTCGGGGGTGGCGTTGTCCGGGCATGTGCGCATGGGTTGCACGGAGGGGTTCGGGAGCTTTTTTATCACCCCTCAGCTCAGCCATTTTGTCGACGCCTACCCGGCCATTTCAGTGGATATCCTGCCCCTGCCGCACTTCATCAGCCTGTCCAAGCGCGAGGCGGATATCGTGATCGCCCTGGAGCGTCCGGAACACGGGCCCTATGTGTGCTGCAAGCTATGCGACTACCGCTTGCAGCTGTATGCCACCCAGGAGTATCTGGACCAGCACCCGCCTATCAACCGGGCGGCGGATTTGGCCGAGCACACTTTTATCAGCTATGTGGACGATCTGGCGTTCAGTTCGGAGCTGCTGTACCTGGCCAACGTGCTGCCCGGCGCCAGCGCCAACCTGCGCAGCACCAGCGTGATTGCGCAATTCGTGGCAGCGCAGCAGGGCCGCTCGCTGGCGATTTTGCCGTGCTTTCTGGCCGCCCAGGACCCGCGTTTGCTGCCGGTATTGCCGGGCGAGGTCACCCTGACACGGCAGTTCTGGATGTACTGCCGCGAAGATCTGAGGAAGTTGAAACGCATCACCCTGCTATGGGATTACATCCGCGAAGTGACGGAACTGAATGCGCCGCTGTTGCTGGGCGAAACGCGCGGAATGAGATTTGCGGACTGACCACACCGCCCCGTAGCAGCTGCCGAACGCAGCCTCGTTCCTTCGGCAGCTGCTACGGACCCGGCTTATCAATCGGCAATCACCACAATCGACACACGGCGGTTTTCCGTACGCCCGGCCCGGGTGTTGTTGCTGGCTACCGGCTCGCGACTACCCAACCCACGGACCTGGATATTCTCAGGGCGCATGCCAACTTTGGTCAGGGCCTTGACCACGCTGTTGGCGCGGCGTACCGACAGTTGCTCGTTGTAGGACTCCTTGCCCGAAGAGTCGGTGTGACCATCCACCCGCACCCGCTGGATATCGGCACCCAGCAAGGCCGTGCCGATACGCTCAACGATTTCCTGGCTCTGTGGGTTAAGCACTTCAAGGTCGCTGCCAAACAGCACTTTGCCCGAAAGACCAAATGCCCAGCCCTCCTCGGTCAACTCAAAGCCCTGTTCCTTGAGGACCGCAATCTGCGCCGGGGTCAGACCCTTTGGCGGGGGAGTCTGGCAACCGGTCAACGACAACGTGGCCAACAACAAGGCAACGCTGAAAAACTGCAGATAACGCTGGGTCAATGCACGCATTTTTGAGTTAGCTCCTGATATTTACGGTGTTTGCGGGGTGCTCCGACTCCGCTACATGTTGCCCGCCTCGGGCGAGGCGCTTGGCCTGGTACATCGCCGAGTCCGCTGCACAGAGCAGTTCCTGGGCGCTTGCACCATGTTCGGGGTAGACGGCAATGCCGATACTCAGCGATGTCACGACGCTCACCTGCCCCGGCAGTGCGATGGCCTCAAGCATGCTGGCAATGATCTTCTCGGCAATGCGCTGGGCATCTTCTATTTTGTGCAGCGGAGTCAGCAAGATCGCAAACTCGTCACCGCCCAGGCGCGCCACTACGTCGTCTTCACGCAGTTGCGCACGAATGCGCGTTGCTACCGCTACCAGCACCGCATCACCGGCGGCATGGCCGTAGGCATCATTGATACCCTTGAAGCGGTCACTGTCGAGAAACAGCACCGCAGCCTTGTCCCGCGTTTTATTGAGCGAGCGCAGAGTGCGCGTCAACCGGGCTTCAAAGTAGGCGCGGTTAGGCAGGTTGGTGAGCGAATCGTGGCTGGCCTGATGGGCCAGGGCCTCATTTTCGTTTTGCAGATGGCTTTGCCATGACTCCAGCTCGTCGAGCAGGGCATTGAAGTCGTTGCCCAGACTGTCGAGCTCGGCAATATGCGCGGGCGGTACGCGACGATCGAACGCACGTTCACGACGGGCAGCGTGGGCCACTTGCGCCAGCTGCTGCAAAGGCCCGGTAATGCCATCCAGCAGCCGGCGCGACAGGTACAGCGCACTCCAGGCACTGAGCGCGGTACACACCAGCACGCCAAGCAAGCCGCTAAGCAAAAAACGCAGCATATTGGCGCCATGCCCGCGCAGAACGACCCGGCCAACCTCCTGACCCTGATGCAAAATCGGCATGCTGATCGGCTGCTGCAGCAAGCCATCGGCCAACAGCATCTCGACCCTGGACAGCAGATCGGTTTGCGGACGCTGCCATTGCGCGAGCAGTTCACCCTCGGCGGTATACACCTGAGCCTCGGCGACCGCTTCGGTGGAAGCAATCAAGGCCAGGGCCTCGGTTGCTGCCCCGGGGTCGTCAAACACCACGGCCGCTTCCACGGTGTAGTTGATGGAGCGGGCAATCAGGTGCAGGTTGTGATCGGCATAGACCTTGAGCGCCAGCACGCCCAGCAGGGTCATGGAGGCGCTGGCCAGTGTCACCGCAACCAGTGCCACGCCAAGATGCCCACGGCGCAACACCGAACGTAGCCGGCGACGTCGTTGCGGCGCATTCAACCCGCTCATGGCTGCGCCGCCCGACGGCGTGACAGTTGCAACACGCTGGGGTGAATACGTACACCGCTGCGGGCGACGGAGTCGAGGTTGACCTCAAACGACACTTGCTCATCACGCACATGCAGGCAAAACAGGCTACCCACGGTGCATTGGTCACCGTCTTCGCTGATGCTCAGCACCGCCTTGGTGTTGAGGCTGCTAAACAGGCGACTGCGCTCGTCGGCGCTCAGCTTGCCCAGGTATACCGCGTTGCAACTGCTGGCGATGCCGGGGTCACTCGCCAGCACGCGACGCACCTGCACCGGTCGGCCAGTAGACTGGGTCGCGCCCTTGAGCAGGTCATCGGTGTATTCGGTGGGGCCGATCACGCACAACTGCAGTTGTGCCGGCTCTGTGGGCCAGCGCGCATAACTGAGGATGCCCAGCACAACCTGGGTCACGGCCTTGGCGCGCTGATCCGCCAGGTTGATGGGCGTTTGAGCCTGAACCAGACAAGGAGTGCTCAGCAGTAACAGGCAAAAGGAAATCAGCCGTAGCCGCCATCCAAAGTGCTGTTCTGTCGATGAGACAGCCACATCCATGCGGGATTTCTCTGAGATCTTTATGGGAATAGTGTCGTAACGATAGCACGACAACCGTATTAACTGTGATACAGGTCACATTGGACGCGCCATTTCTTGTGGGAGCGGGCTTGCTCGCGATGGCATCACCCAAGTTTGCCAGCTCCCACAAAAAAGTACCCCGATCAGGATCAAGACTTCGGCTAACCCAGCCCCAGCATCAACCCGCTCAGGCGCTTGACCTTGCGCTGTACGGCCTCCTCAAAAACTCCCGCACGCGGCTCTATCAGACTGAACCAGTGCTTGGCCCGGGTGATACCGGTATAGATCAGTTCTTTCGTCAACACCGGGTTGAGCGCTTCGGGCAGCACCAACGCCGTATGGGAAAACTCCGAGCCCTGGGATTTATGTACGGTCATGGCATAGACCGTCTCGACATCATTGAGCCGGCTTGGCAGTACAAAACGGATGCCGCCCTGCCCGTCGTTACGCGCGAAAGCCACCCGCAATACATGACGCCGGGCCTGACCATCACCCTCGGGAAGTGTGAGGGCGATGCCAATATCGCCGTTCATCAGGCCCAGTCCGTAATCATTGCGGGTCATCAGCACCGGGCGGCCTTCGTACCAATGCCGGTCGCCATCAATCAGCTTGCGGGCAAACAGGGCGCCGGTGATACGCTCATTCAGGCCCTCCACGCCCCACGGTCCCTTGCGCACGGCGCAGAGCACCTGAAAGGCCTCGAACGCCTGCAGCACGTTACCCGCCCATACCGCCCAACACGGGTCTTCAAGACCGCTCTCGGTGTCTGGTCGCTGATCGCGCAAAACCTCCAGGTAGTGCCGATAGCCTTTAGCCTCTGTCCCCCGCCCTTCCAGCGCCAGGCGCTCAAATGCGCGGTCCTGCTCACCCTTGAGGGGCAACGCAAAGAGGTCGGCATGGCTGCCTGCCGCCAGCAAGGCTCGCGCCTCGCGGGGCAGTTGCTGGTTGACCAGACGCGACAGCTGGCCAATACCGCTGCCCTCACCAAAGCGCCGCGAGTGGCGCAGCATCACTACCTGCTGCGCCAGCGGGTGTGTACTGTCCAGGTCTTGCTGCAAACCACTGGCACTGAGATTTTCGCCGCTGACCTGCTCCAGCCAGTTACGGGTTTGCGGGGTATACCAGCCCGCTTCGGCGTCGCGGCACAAATCACCCAGCACGGCACCGGCTTCAACCGATGCCAACTGGTCCTTGTCACCCAGCAGCACCAGCCGCGCATGAGCAGGTAGGGCATCGAGCAAATTGGCCATCATTTCCAGATCGATCATCGACGCCTCATCAACCACCAGCACGTCCAGCGGCAGGCGATTGCCCGCATGATGGCGAAAATGCCGCGTCCCGGGGCGGCTGCCGAGCAGGCGATGAACAGTGGTCACGTCGCTGGGGATTTTTTGCCGGACCTTGTCGTCCACTTCCAGGGATTTGACTTGCAGGCTGATCGACTCTGTCAGGCGCGCAGCCGCCTTGCCGGTCGGTGCCGCCAGGCGAATGCGCAAAGGCGTGCCCGCCTCTACCGCCGGTGCTTGCAACAACGCCAGCAAACGCACCACGGTGGTGGTCTTACCGGTGCCGGGGCCACCAGTGACAATGCTGAAAGCTCCCCGCGTGGCCAGGGCGCAGGCCAGTTTTTGCCAGTCAATCGGCGCATCCTGTGCAGGTCTGCCAAACAAACCGTCAAGGCGCGTAGGCAAATCCGCCGGTGTCGCTTCAGCCATCGCCAGACGTTGGCGCAAGGCACCGTCGATTCGACGTTCATAGGCCCAATAGCGACGCAAATACAGACGCCGCTCACTCAATACCAAGGGTCGGCTGGCTGCATCCGCAGACGACCGGCCCGCGTGTTCAACCAGCGGGCTGGCTTGCAGTGCCTTGCACCAGGCCTCGCCGTCCAGGGCCTCAAGCAGTTGCGAAGGCAGCAGCATGGCGCCGGTTTGCACATCACCTTCGGGGGGTAAAGAGAGTGCAAAATCCGGCTCTTTCAGGGTTTCAAACAAATCCAGGCACACATGACCGTGGCCCAGTTGATGGCTGGTCAGGGCCGCCGCCAGCAACACCAGGGGGTCGCCCTGCGGATCGCGCTCATGCAGGAACGCGACGAAGGCCTTATCCAGAGCGCGCAACCAGCCGCGCTCGACCCAGCGTTCAAGTAACAACAGCAAATCCTCGGCCCGGCCCAGCGGTTGAAGCAGGGCCAGGCTTTCGGCCGTCAATGGCGTAGGCAACAGTTCGGCAAACGAACGACTCATAACAACACTCCCTGTTCCCACGCCGGTTCAGCTGTTTTCGGCAGCGGTTTGCCCTGGAACATCAGGTCCAGGCTTTCGATCAATAGTCTGGGCGGGCGGGTGAAAAACACGCCCTGTCCCTGGGCGCGGGTACCACGCAAAAACAGATACAGTGCGCCGCCCATATGCTGGTCGTAGTCATAGCCGGGCAATCGAGCCTTGAGCTGACGATGCAAAGCCAACAAATACAGGACATATTGCAGGTCGTAGCGGTTGTCCAGAATGGAGGCGGTCATCGCCTGCTCGGTGTAGGCCGAATCATCGGTACCCAGCCAGTTGGATTTGTAGTCCGCCACGTAATAACGCCCCTGGTGCTCAAAGGTCAGGTCGATAAAGCCCTTGAACATGCCATTGAGCAGGCTCGGCTCGGCCCCCGCCCGCGCGGCGCCACCGTGGGTATGCTGACGCACCAGTGTGTCCATCTGCACAACATCGACCTTGTGGCTGGCAAACCAGAATTCCATTTCAATCTGGTACTGGCTCAACTCACTCAAGACCACAGCGGGCTGACCATTATTCAGACGCAGCGGTTCATCTTGCAGATGCTGCAGCCAGTCACTCAAGGTTTCGATCCAGCCTTGCCAGCCACGCCGGTTGCAGCGCCGTGCTACAGCGTCCTTGATCGCTTCGGGGTCGGCCTTGAAGCCTTCGCTGCCCGCCCACTCAAGCAGGCCATGGAGAAAAGTCCCGGGATTTGGCCCACGGGGGAAGCGGTGAATATCACCCCCACTGAGCAACACTTCACGCGGTGCCTCAGGGTCGAGGCGCTCATCATCCGAGAGCTTTTGCGCCAAGGCACTTTCAGGTGCTTCGGCCGGGCTGAGGCTGTCACCAATGCGCAGTGCGCTATAGGAAGCGATCCACCAGTTTTCAGCGGCGCGGCGGCCCGGGATCAGCGGCTCAAGCAAGGTTGCCTGGTTGAGCGGTGGATAAAAATGCGCCGCGTCAGCAGCTGGAACGGGTTCGCACTGCAAGGCGTCGCAACCTTGCTGCACCTCGGCCAACCAGCTCTGCAAGCCCGCCGACTCGGCCAGCATGGCACCACCACCCAGCAAATAACCCAGGGCGCAGAGGTGCAAGACCGAGCGATTGCTATTGCCGCGCTTAAGGTCGGCAACCCCCAGCCAACACGCATGCCGGGCACGGGTCAGGGCTACGTACAGCAAGCGCAGGTCTTCGGCCAGACGCTCGTCATCGGCCTGGGCAATCAGCTCTGGCGTCGGTTTCAAACTGACCTGGGCGTTGCCCGCAGCATCGTGGAAGTGCAGCGGCAGACGACTGCCATCCACCGGTTTTGCGGAGCAGATAAACGGCAAAAACACCAACGGGTACTCCAGCCCCTTGGACTTGTGGATAGTCACCACCTTGACCAGTTGCTCGTCACTTTCCAGGCGCAGGATCTGTTCTTCACCCGCCTGGCCGGACAAGGCCAGGTGCTCGGCCAGATGACGGATAAGCGCCTGCTCACCGTCCAGCTCGGCTGCGGCTTGCTGCAACAATTCGGACAAGTGCAAGACGTTGGTCAGAACGCGCTCGCCATCGGGGCGGGCAATCAGGGCCTGGGGCAGTTCAAAGTCATGCAGCAGACGACGCAACATGGCGAGTACCCCTTGCTTGCGCCAGGTTTCGCGGTAACCGCGGAACTGCATAACACGTCTTTCCCAGGCCAGTTCGTCCTGGTTCAGACGCTCCAGCTCAACCAGCGGCAAGTCCAGGGTGATACAGGCCAATGCGGCACGCAGTGGGCGCTCGACGTCAGGCTCGGCGCAGGCCTTGAGCCAGGCCAGCACATCATGTGCTTCCTGCGCGGCGTACACCGAATCCTTATCCGACAGGTAAACGCTTCGTACACCACGGCTCGATAATTCTCTCCGCACGGCTTGAGCTTCCTTACCGTCACGCACGAGAATCGCGATGTCGGCAGGTAATACGCCACGCAGTGCTTCGCCGTCCTTGATAAAACCGCAGCGCCCTTGCTGGCCACCATTAAGCAGCTCGACAATCTGGCTGGCACAGGCGGCCGCCAGATACTGACGATACACAGCACCCGACAGCGGTTGCTCGGAGGGCAATTGCCAGAGCGTCAGGGCGCTGACAGGCTGGCCATCAAGCTGCAGGACTTCCTTACGCC
Source organism: Pseudomonas sp. FSL R10-2964 (assembly GCF_009600035.1). NCBI lineage: Bacteria > Pseudomonadati > Pseudomonadota > Gammaproteobacteria > Pseudomonadales > Pseudomonadaceae > Pseudomonas > Pseudomonas sp. FSL R10-2964. The sequence continues at coordinate 13,433 of NZ_WIWH01000060.1, forward strand.
CTTGGGATTTAACCGAAACAAAGGGCACGGGGTTTTCTGAACCCTCGCGGAACAAAAATGCCCCACGTCCGCTATCGCGCAGCTCCGCCCGCTCAAAGACATGATTGACTGCCTTGACCATGGCGTGACTGGAGCGGAAGTTGGTATCCAGCGTGTGCAAGCGCCCTGCAGTCGCCTGACGTGCGCGCAAGTAGGTGTAGATATCCGCCCCGCGAAAGGCATAGATAGCCTGTTTCGGGTCGCCAATCAAAAACAGCCCGGTGTCTGGGCAATTGTCTTCAATCCGGTAGATGGTCTCGAAGATACGGTACTGCACGGGGTCGGTGTCCTGGAACTCATCGATCAGCGCCACGGGGAACTGTTCACGAATCAGGGTCGCCAGACGATCACCGCCATCGGCCTGCAATGCCGAGTCCAGGCGCAGTAGCATATCGTCGAAACCCATTTCGGCACGGCGGCGTTTTTCTTCTTCAAAACGCACACTCACCCAGTGCGCCGCATGCTGCAGCACGGCGGCGTCCGGGCTCGGCAAGCCATCGAGCGCGGCCTTGAGGCCGGGCATGGCATCCAGGCCCGGATGCTGCGGGGCAACGCCTTTCCAGGCTTCGGCCATACCGTCGGGAGTCAGACGCGTGAAGCCGGTACCCAGATCAAGCTGTTCCTGATCTTCGTCAGCCGCCCAGGCGCTGAGCTTTTCAAACCAGGGTTCAAAATAACGGGCCTGCATTTTACGACCGTCGACCGTTTTGCTGGCCACGCCCTGCAGGCAGATCTCACGCAGCTCTTGAGCCCATTGCAGCCAGGGGGCTTTAAGCTGCACCAATGCCTGGCGGCGCTCCAGCAAGCAGGCCTCGATCATTTGTGCAGGCGTTTGTTCAGCATTGGCTGGCTGGCGCGAGCTACCAAACAACGCTCGCACGCGCGGCATCAAGGCGGCGGGGCCGCTCCAGTTGGCACGCACCCAGTTCAGCGCGTCGCCGTGCATGGGGTAGCAAAACAGCCGCCAGTAATCGCGCAGCACTTCGCCCAGCAAGTCGCTGTGATCGGTTTCCAGGGTCTGGGTAAACAGGCTGCCGCTATCGAAAGCGTGCTCGCGCAACATGCGCTGGCACCAACCGTGAATGGTCGAGACCGCAGCCTCGTCCATCCATTGGGCGGCGATATCCAGACGCCCGGCGCAAGCAGCCCACTGCTCGGGAGCAAACTGGTCACGCAGTTCTTCGACCAAGGCATCCGGCGCGTCGATCTCGCCACGAAAATAGCGTGCGGCTTCTGCCAGGCGGGTACGGATGCGGTCGCGCAGTTCTTTGGTGGCAGCATCAGTAAAGGTCACCACGAGAATTTGCGGTGGTAATAGCTCACGGCCAAAACCCGATTCTACGCCGCCATGCCCCAAAATCAGGCGCAGGTAGAGTGCCGAGATCGTGAAGGTTTTACCGGTGCCTGCACTGGCCTCGATCAATTGGCTACCGCGCAGGGGAAATGCCAGGGCCAGCGGTAATGTTTGCTCGCTCATTAGCGGGATGCCTCGCTGTTTAATGAGCGCCAGGGCGCATCAAAAAGGGGTCGATAGAGGGCATCGCACCACTCTTCGAATTCGTCGCCAGCCATCAAGGCCGCATAGTCAGGAAACTGCCGGGCCAGGGCGGCGCTTTCACGGCGCTCGCCGTCACTGGTTTGGCCATCACCCTCATAGGCTTTTTGCGCCGCTGCATCGGCCTTGGCCGGGTCTGTCTGGGCCAGCCAGGCAAAAGCAGTTTTTACCGCGACAGGCAGCGGGTGGCTCATCCCGACTTTCCAGGCAGTGAGCAAGTTGCCAAGAATCTCCCGGGCCTGCTTGGTGTCCAGAGGTTCGAGCAGCAAGGTGTCATCACTGGCCACCAGGGCCGTCGTCATCTGCAGGCCACAGGCGCAGGCTGCCAGATGGTTTACCCATGGCCGGGTCAAACGGTGCCATTTCCGGGTTTTGATCGCACCAATGCTATTAGGAATAGTGGTAACAGACAGTAAGCCCTTGTCGCTACGCTGATGCAGATTGCCGAGCCAGCCTTCCAGCGTCAGACCTTGATCCTCAAAACTGACAGGCAACGCGCTGTTTAGCGGTGTAGGCCAAAGAGCCAGCAGTTGCTGATAGCGCTGTAGTACATCTGGTAATGGCTCGATTAATTCGTATTGCAGGCACTCTCCAAACCCGGCCATGGGCAGCAAACCGCTGCCTTGCAGGCGCTGGGCACGGGTATGCAAGGCGCTTTCCAGTTGATCCGGCTGCGCCAGTGCAGCTTCAAGCAGGCTGTCGCTCAAGGTGTAGCGCTGCAATGCGTCGAGTACGAAAGGTTCTTCATCGGCCAAAGGTACTTCCGCTGCCTCAAAGAATACTTTCAGGCGCTGACTAAAGAAGTGGCGCACTGGGTTTCGCAAAAAATCCTGTAACTGCGTCAGGTTCAGTGGTTCTTCCTGGATATGCGCGCCAAGCGTGCCGGGGCCAACGGGCTCCGGTTGTGGCGCATGCAAGCGCTGCCATTCACGCGCATAGCTGAACAGGTTAGGGTTGCCTTCATGAAAGTAACGAGTGCTAAAGGGTTGCAGTGGGTGCTCTTGGGTCATGGCCTCAAGCAGGTCGCCGCCCCCTTGCAGATGCCAACCACTGGCAAGGTGGTCACGCAGCTGGCCAATCAGGACACAGGCCGGACGCTCGCTGTTGTCGCGAATACTGCGCCCTACCCAGCTGATATAAAGCTGATCACGAGCCGAAAGCAGCGCTTCAAGAAGCAGGTAACGGTCATCTTCGCGGCGCGAACGATCGCCCGGGCGGTAATCGCTGCCCATCAGATCGAAGTCCAGCGGCGGCTGGGCTCGCGGGTAGTCGCCGTCGTTCATGCCCAGCAGGCATACCAGCTTGAAGGGGATGGCCCGCATCGGCATCAGGGTGCAGAAGTTGACCGCCCCGGCCAGGAAACGTTGTGACAACTTGCCCTGGTCAAGCCCGGTAAGCCAGGCCTCGCGTACTACGGTCAGCGGTAACTCATCCTGCAGACCAACCAGTTCACAGGTTTCGAGCCAGGTTTCGCGCAGCTCTTCAAGCTGGGCCAACAGGTAGTCGTCGTGCTCTGTTTCGGCCTGGAAAAACAGCTGCACCAAAGCCTGCAGGCGCTCGCCCCAGAGCTGCGGCAATGCCGGTTGCGAGAGCTCCTGATGAGCGATTTCCAACGCATCGAGCAAAGCTACCAGCGGGCCGATCAGTACGGCATCCAGCCCCCCGATCTCATCGTAGGGCTCAATACCGTCGCAGGCCTCACCACTGCCTACGGCATATCCGAGCAACATGCGGCGCAAACCAAAACGCCAACTGTTTTGCTCCAGTTGCTCGGGCAAACCAAGACCGGCACGCTGCTGCGCATTCAACCCCCAGCGAATGCCAGCGCCTTCAATCCAGCGATGCAAGGTTGGCAAGTCGCGCTCTTGCACCTTGAAGCGGGCGCGCAGTGATGGCACGTCGAGCAAATCCAGGATTTCACTGACGGGGAAACGGCTGTCAGGCAATTTAAGCAAGTGTTCGAGAGCGATCAGCAATGGATCACGACCACGCTGCCCCTGGTCGGCCAGGGTGTAGGGAATAAAGCGCCGATCATCACGTTCGATTTGCCCAAAAACAGCACGGATATGCGGCGCGTAACTGTCCACATCCGGCACCATCACAATCACATCACGTGGCTGCAACTGAGGGTTCTCGCTGAAACGTGCGAGCAACTGGTCGTGCAGGATCTCGACTTCACGCTGCGCACTATGCGCAACATGGAAGCGTATTGAGCGATCCTGTGCCAGATCGATGGCGGGCCATAGCTCCCGGGTTTCGTTGAGCGGGCGCAGCTCAAGAATATCGTCCTGCAACTGGTTGAGCAGGTTAAGCGGTTCAACTTCGCTGAACAGGTCGATACGGCCATCGCGAAAAGCTGCGCGATAACTGTTGGGCTCGTCGTAGCTGTCGAGCAGGTTGATATAGTCACGGCCTTGTTTACCCCAGGCAGCCAGCAAGGGATGGGCATGCTGATGCAGGGTATCCAGATCAAGTGCTGTAGGCATGCCGCTTTTGCGGGCCTGACGTTTGTACTGATGACGCAGCAGATCTTTATCGGCAACGATGTCAGACCAATGATGGCGGCAAGGGTTGTGCACACACAACAATACCTGGCTGAAGCGGGCGAGCCCGGCCAGGGCTTCAAGTGCCTGAGCAGGCAGTGACGAGATGCCAAAAACGATCACCCGCGCGGGCAAGCCGGGCGGGGCTTGCTCGAGGCTGTTGATCTTGTCCATAAAACGCTGATGAACGCCGGCACGGCTCTGTGACATGCCCTCTTCACCTACATCGAGCAGAAGCGCACGCCACAACTCGGCCTGCCAGCAGTTAGCCGGGCTCAGGGCCGGGCTTTCGCCCCGGGCGTTACGCAATTGATGGCGACCTGCGGCCCAGTCCTCCAGCCAGTCGGCGCGATACACCTGATATTGGTCGAACAGGTCGGCAAGACGCTCAGACAGCTGATAGCGCTTGCGCAGATCGGTGTCGTGAGTCAGGAAGCGCTGCAGGGGTTCGAAGTGCGGCTGATCGATAAGGGCAGGCAGCAGGCGCATCAGACGCCAGGTCAGCGGGGCTTTATCGAGCAATGACTTGGCGGGGATTTCTTCACTGCCCAGTACCAGCCGATAGAGCTGCCACAAAAAACTGCCGGGCAACTGCACGTCCACGGCTGCAGCAATACCGCAGCCGCCGAGGTCGTCGTCGCGGGCATCTTCGGCAAGAGCCAGCTTTAACCATTGGGCGATGCCGTTACTCTGCACCAGAGCAATTTCGTTCTCCAGAGGAGCCAGCGGGTAAAGGCGCATCCAGCTGACAACCAGGCTGCGTAACTCATCGAGGCGGTTGCCATGAACCACCATAAAACCCGCATTGAGAGGCGTAGCAACCGACATGACGGCATCCTTAGGAGAAAGCGAAATCCAAAGGCGAACCTTAACATTGCTCGGCAATGGAGGCTTGAAGCTGCGGCTGTTTTTCTGCCCACAAAAACAAACCCCCTGTCTGCGTGAGCAGACAGGGGGTTTGGAATTTAATCTTGACGATGACCTACTCTCACA
>NZ_WIWH01000061.1:0-17225 GCF_009600035.1 Pseudomonas sp. FSL R10-2964
TCAGCTGTCACCGGTAGAGTTTGAAAAGCGTTACGCAGCGAGCCTGGAGAGTGTCTAGGAAACCTGGGGCGATTCAGTCTGGCGTTGTTCCAACAAACCAATGCCCGGACTCGTCAAGGAAAACCCGTAATGTCGGATGTCGTCGTAGTGCAAGCAGACTATACCAACCCGGTTCATGCCCAGGCGTTAAGGGACGTGTTGAATCACTACGCCCGGGACCCGATGGGCGGAGGTGAAGCGTTGTCGCAAACGGTATTGGCGCACTTGCCGGCAGAGCTTGCCAGGCGCCCTCATGCCTTCAGCGTACTGGCGTTCGTCAACGGTGAGGCGGCGGGTCTGGTTAACTGCTTTGAAGGCTTTTCCACCTTTGCCGGCAAACCCCTGGTCAATGTGCATGATGTGTCAGTGGTCGATACGTTTCGCGGTCTGGGCCTGAGCCAGAAGATGTTGCTCAAGGTGGAAGACATCGCCCGCGAACGCGGCTGCTGCAAGATCACCCTCGAAGTACTCGAGGGCAACCCGGTGGCACAAGGCTCCTATCGCAAGTTCGGCTTCAGCGATGGCCAGCTCGACCCGGCGCACGGGCGCATGCTGTTCTGGAACAAATATTTGTAACTGTAGAAAAACCTTGTAGCAGTTGACGAGCTACAAGGTTTGCCTCCTCTGCCTACAGTGTCCACTCCAGGCCAACACTCACCGTCCGCGGATCACCCCAGAACACGCCGTTATAGAAACCTACGTTTTCGTAGTACTTTTCATCGAACAGGTTTTTGACGTTCAGGGATGCCGAGACATGTTCGTCAAACTTGTAACGGGCCATCAGGTCGACCAGGGTGTAGGACTTCTGAGTGATGTCTTCCTTGAAGGTAATCGGGTTGCCTTTGTCATTTTTCTCGCCGGTCGGGCGATTGGCGGCACGATAGATATCGCTTTGCCAGTTGACGGCCGCCCCCACGGTCATTGCATTCCAGTCCCCAGGCAGGCGGTAGGTGCTCGAAATCTTCAGCATGTTCAAGGGCGCTGCAGTATTCATGCGCTGGCCTGCGGCGTTGCGCGAATGGGTGTAGGTGTAGCCTGCAAGCATATTCCAGTCGCGCATCACTTCACCGGCCAGCTCGACTTCGAAACCGTTGATCTTGTTGCCCTTGCCGCCGGATTTGTAATATTCCTCGCCCTTGGGGCCGCGTGGTACTGAGTCATCGATTTCCGGCACATTGTCCTGCTTGCTCCAGAACACCGCCGTCGACAGGTTGAGGCGCTCCTGCAAGAAGCTACCCTTCAGCCCCAGCTCATAGTTGCTGCCCACCACCGGCTCAAGGTAGGAGTTGCTGGCGTCCTTGCTGGTGGTTGGCTTGAAGATGTCGGTATAACTCGCGTAGGCCGTCAACTCGTCGGTGAAGTCATACAGCACGCCGGCGTAAGGCGTAATCACATCGTTTTGGGTCTGGCTGACTTTCGGGGCAGGGAAGTTGGTGCTGGAGCTTTGCCAGCTGCCATACCGGGTGCCCAGTACGGCATGCCATTGATCGGTCAGGTTAAAACGCGTGGCCAGGTAGCCGGATTTCTGCTTGATGACGTCGTGAGTCCCTTCAATACCGGTATTGAAATCCTGATATTTGGGAATCGCGCTCATGTCTTGCCAATTGGGGATGTTGTAGTAGTCGTCCGGGTTGAGGTCAACCATCAGGGGCGAGGTGTTGTCGTTCTTGGCCTGGCCATAACCCACCATCAACTCGTGATCACGCCCGAACAAGGGGTAGGTGCCCGAGATATTGACGTCAACGGCGCTCATCTTCTCTTCGCCGATAAAGTGGCTGGCATAGGCCGACATGCCCGTACCATCGGGGTTAGGGAAGCCGCCGCCGGCGTAATAAACCTTACCTTCGGCGTCGCTGGTGCGATGGGTGTAGGCTGCTTTGAGGCGCCAGTCATTGACCAATTGCTGGTCGAGGGTGGCGAAGGCGGTTTTGTCCTTCATCGGCCATGAACTCCAGGAAGTCGCCAGGTTGGTCGAGCGCCCGAAATTGGCTTTGTCGCCCGAGCCGGTCCAGTAAGGTGTGGTGCCCCAGGAAGAACCCTTTACCTGCTTGTCCTGGTAGTCGTAACCCACGGCCAGAACGGTGCTGTCGCTCAGGTCGGCTTCCAGAATGCCGTAAGCCACTTCGCGCTTGAGGGCGTAGATATCGCGAAACGATTTGCTATCGCGATAGGCCAGCACCGTGCGCCCGCGCAGGCGGCCGTCGAAGGCCAGCGGGCCGCCCACATCGACATAGCTGTAATAGTTGTCGTAGCTGCCGCCCGAAGCACCGGCCTTGGCCTGCAACTGGTGGGTGGGGCGTTTGCGGATCATGTTGATGGTGCCCGACGGGTCGCCCGCGCCGGTGGTCAGGCCGGTGGCGCCGCGCACTACTTCAATACGGTCGTAGATAATGGTGTCGGCATCGGTCTTCATAAAACTGAAGGTGTTGAGCATGCCGTCAATCTGGAAGTTATTGATGGTGTAGCCGCGGGACGAGTAGCTGACCCGGTCCGAGTCGTTGTGCTGTACCACAATGCCTGTGGTATGGCGCATGGCTTCGGTCAGGGTGTTGAGGTCGAAGTCGTCCATTTCCTGACGGGTGACGACCGAGATCGACTGCGGAGTTTCGCGAATGCTCAAGTTGAGTTTGGTCGCGGTACTGGTCGAGCCCGTGGTGTAGGAACCGGTATTTTCTGTGGTGGCACCCAGGCCCTGGGCTGTGACGCTGGTGGTGCCCAGCTCCAGTGAGCGGGTCGTTTTCTTGACCTCTTCCTGCTCGGTATCCGCCAGTAATTGCGGGCATGCGGCGCTGCTGATGAGGCCGAGGGTGAGGGTCATGGAACGGGTGATTGGCGCGAACATCGCTGCCGACTCCTTGTCGTTGTTATGAAGTTGTTCAGTGCTTCAAACGAATGACAAGGCGCGGAGTTAGGCGAAAAGAGAATTATTTGTAAAGAAGTGTCGGAAACCTGCGGGGCGCGCCGTGCGCCCCGCACGTTGATTATTGCTGGACCACGTTGGCAGGGGCGGGCTGTTTGGGCTTGATCAGGCTGAAGTCGATCAAGGCCTTTTGTGGGCGCGAGTAGGGGTCGCCAATCAGCTGCGGGCGGGCGACAAACGTGTCGCTGACCAGGCTTTTCTTGTCGTCCAGTTCGTCGGCACTGAGGCCCGCCAGGTCTGCCCAGGTGTGGATAAACTGCGAGCTGCTGTAAGGTCGCCCGAGGTCGGCAGCGAAATTCCAGGCATGGTTTTCACGCCACTTGGGCGAGGCCCAGGCCATAAACGGAATGGTGTACATCGGGGCTGTCGGCTTGGCCTCGTTGCGGCCCAGCGTCGCGTGGCCGACCGAGTCGAACACGTCTTCACCGTGGTCCGACAGGTACAGCAGGAAACCATTGGGGTCGGTCTTGGCAAAGTCCTTGATCAGGCTCGATACAACAAAATCGTTGTACAGAACGGCATTGTCGTAGCTGTTGTAGGTGGGTACTTGTGCATCGCTCAAACCGGCGGGTACGCCACTACGGTCGACAAATTTGTCGAAGGTCGGTGGATAACGGTACTGGTAGCTCATATGCGTACCGAGCAGGTGAATCACGATCAGCTTGCGCGGGGCGCTGTCGGCCAGGATCTTGTTGAAGGGCTCAATCACGTCGCCATCATACTGGCGGGCGTTCTGGTTGCGGTTGTTGTTGAGGTAAACCTGCTGGTCAGCCTGCTCGGAGAAGGTCGTGAGCATGGTGTTGCGCTTGGTCATGGTTTGCTGGTTGGTGACCCAGAAGGTTTTGTAACCGGCTTGCTTCATCACGCTGACCAGTGACGGGGTGCTCAGGTACAGGTCGGGGTTTTCTTCGTCGGCAAAGGTCAGCACTTGTTGCAGCGCTTCAATGGTGTAGGGCCGCGGTGTCACCACGTTGTCGAAAATGGCCAGTTGATCGCGCAACTTGTCGAGGTTTGGCGTGGTTTCGCGCTGATAACCATACAGGCTCATGCGCTGGCGGTTGGTGGACTCGCCAATGACCAGTACCAGGGTAGTCGGCTTGCCGGCCTCGTTGTCCTTGAGGTTGGTCAGTGGCGGGATCTTGCTGACGCTGGCGAGCATGCCCTGCATGTTGTCCAGTTGCTCCAGGTAGCGGCGATAAGCTACTAACATCTGCCACGGTACTGCAGGTTCAACACGGCTTTCGAAGCTTTCCATGGCCGTGGCCAGGTTGTCGTGCTTGATCGTCTGTTTGACCAGCGGGTAGCCGATAACCGCCACCAATATGGCCACCGCTGCGGCCCAGGCCTGCATGCGCGGCAAATACACCGGGCGCAGGCGGGTCCACAGAAACACCGCAAAGGCGGTATGTGCCAGGAATGCCAGCACCATCCACCAGGCAAAGTACTGGGTCATGTATTCGCCAGCTTCAGAGATGTTCGACTCGAACATGATGAAGATGACGCTTTGCGAGAATTCCTGTTGATAGATAAAGAAGTAGCCCAGGCTGGCCATCGAACAGGCCCACAGCACGACACCAATGACCGCCGCCATTGCCCGGGTGTGCCTGGGAAACATCAGCATCGGGGCCAGCCAGATGGCACTCATCACAAAGGCTTGGCGAAAGCCTGAGAACCCGGAAGTGCCAGTCAGCTGGATAAGCAGTTGGGTAATGCCGGAAAAATACCAAAAGAACAGGAACAGCCAGCCAAGGCCTGCCCAATCGAATCCCTTCGCAGATGTATTACTGCGTTTAAACATCCCCATACAGCGCTCCAGCTGATAACTACTTGAATGGTCAGTGCCATGTAGCCAGGCACAGCACATGAGTACTGCCTCAAGAGTGGGCAGTCACAAAGTGTTTAAGTATCGCCAAGGGGATGTGAAAACTTTGTCACCCATGATCGGGCTGGTAGACATGGATCGGTCTTGTCGCACCTTGAAAATTTTACGTTTTTTGCAGTCTTTACTGCTTCGTCCGTCTGTTGAGTGTATTGAATCGGGAATCTGCCCTCCAGCTTGTGCGAAACTATGCAGCATGTGTCAGGGCTGATCCTGATCGGGCACCTTGGGCAATGCTGCACCGAGGTGCTGTACACCTATTTATTTGTCGTTGGGAGCAACAGTACATGCAGTTGGGAATTATTGGATTGGGCCGTATGGGCGGGAATATCGCGCGGCGTCTGATGCTCAATGGGCATACAACCGTGGTTTTTGACCGCAATACCGACTTTGTCAGCGCTCTGGAACAGGAAGGCGCCACCGCCGTTGCCGATTTGCCAGCGCTGGTCGCAGGCCTGGCCAAACCCCGTGCTGTCTGGGTCATGCTGCCTTCCGGTGCGCCGACCGAAGACACCATCGAGACTTTGAGCGAGTTGCTGGACGCCGATGACATCATCATTGATGGCGGCAACACCTTCTACAAGGATGACATTCGTCGTTCGCAGTCGCTGGCCGAGAAAGGCATCCAGTACGTTGACGTGGGTACATCGGGCGGCGTGTGGGGCCTGGAGCGCGGTTATTGCATGATGATCGGCGGAGACAGCGCTGTCGTGAAACATCTGGACCCGCTGTTTGCAGCGCTGGCGCCAGGCATGGGCGATATTGCGCGGACCAAGGATCGCACCTCTGACGATGACCGTGCCGAGCGTGGTTACATCCATGCTGGCCCGGCTGGCGCTGGCCATTTCGTCAAAATGGTGCATAACGGTATCGAGTACGGCTTGATGCAGGCGTACGCCGAAGGTTTCAACCTGATGAAGATGAAAGGCGGTGAAAACCTGCCTGAAGAGCAGCGTTTTGACCTGAACCTGGGTGATATCGCTGAAGTCTGGCGTCGTGGCAGCGTGGTGTCTTCCTGGTTGCTGGATTTGACCGCCGATGCTCTGGCCACTGATGAGCCGCTGGATGGCTACTCGGGCGCCGTCGCAGACAGTGGCGAAGGCCGCTGGACCATCGAGGCCGCAATGGAGCAGTCGACCCCGGTGCCAGTGTTGTCGCAAGCCCTGTTTGCCCGCTACAGTTCACGCCAGCAAAGCCTCTATGGCGACAAATTGTTGTCAGCCATGCGCTTTGGTTTCGGCGGCCACGTGGAGACGCCTAAAAAATGACCGATCTGTCCAGTAAACCTGATGCCAAGCCTGCGCCGCCCACCACTCTGTTTTTGTTTGGTGCCCACGGTGATCTGGTCAAGCGCTTGCTGATGCCGGCGCTGTACAACTTGAGTCGTGATGGTTTACTGGACGGTGGCCTGCGCATTGTGGGCGTCGACCACAATGCGATCAGTGATGAGGGATTTGCCAAAAAGCTGGAAGACTTCATTCGCAATGAAGCGTCCAGCAAAGTGGATCATCCTGACGGCGAGGGCTTGAATGCCGCTCTATGGGCCTCGTTGGCGAAGAACATCAGCTATGTGCAGGGCGATTTTCTCGATGACAGTACCTACGCGGCGCTGGAACAGAAGATTTTCGCCAGTGGCACCGCCAATGCGGTGTTCTATCTGGCCACTGCACCGCGCTTTTTCAGCGAAGTCGTGCAGCGGCTGGGCGCCAGCGGGTTGCTCAAGGAAACCCCGGAGGCTTTTCGCCGGGTAGTCATTGAAAAACCTTTTGGCTCTGACGTGCAAACAGCCCAGGCATTGAACGAATGCCTGCTGAGCGTCATGAGCGAGAAGCAGATCTACCGGATTGACCATTACCTGGGCAAGGAAACCGTCCAGAACATTTTGGTCAGCCGTTTCTCCAACGGGCTTTTCGAAGCTTTCTGGAACAATCATTACATTGACCATGTGCAGATCACGGCGGCAGAAACCGTCGGGGTTGAGACACGTGGCAGTTTTTACGAACACACCGGCGCCTTGCGCGACATGTTGCCCAACCATCTGTTTCAACTGCTGGCGATGGTCGCGATGGAGCCCCCTGCGGCCTTTGGTGCCGATGCGGTGCGCGGTGAAAAGGCCAAGGTGATTGGCGCAATCCGCCCCTGGTCCAAAGAGGATGCGCTGAAGAACTCGGTACGCGGGCAATACACCCAGGGTGAGTCCTGCGGCAAGCCGGTCGTGGGTTATCGCGAAGAGAACAATGTGGCGCCAGACAGCACTACCGAAACCTTTGTCGCGCTCAAGGTGATGATCGACAACTGGCGCTGGGTGGGCGTGCCGTTTTATCTGCGCACCGGCAAGCGCATGAGTGCGCGGGACACTGAAATCGCCATCTGCTTCAAGCCTGCGCCTTATGCGCAATTCCGTGACACCGACGTTGAACGGTTGCAGCCCAACTATTTGCGGATCCAGATTCAGCCCAATGAAGGCATGTGGTTTGACCTGCAGGCCAAGCAACCCGGACCGGGGCTGAAAATGGCCAATATCGAGTTGGGTTTTGCGTACAAGGACTTTTTCCAAATGCAGCCTTCAACAGGCTACGAGACCTTGATCTACGACTGCCTTACTGGCGACCAGACCTTGTTTCAACGTGCGGACAACATTGAAAACGGCTGGCGGGGTGTGCAACCTTTTCTGGACGCGTGGCAGGAACAAACGGACGTGCAACCGTACAAGGCCGGTGAAGACGGTCCTGAGGCCGCTAAAGAATTGCTGGGTCGCGATGGGCGTGTCTGGCTCAACATAGGATGAGAGACGTGAAGCAAAACCCGATTGAGCTGGTGTTGTGTGACATGGATGGCACCCTGCTTTTACCTGATCACAGCATCAGCCCGCGCAACCTGGCGGCAGTCAAGGCGCTGCAGGCCGCCGGCATTCATTTCACCCTGGCTACCGGCCGCCCGCCACGGGCCATGCGCGATTATATCCGGCAGTTGGGGGTTGAGCTGCCGACTGCCGGGTTCAATGGCGGGGTGCTGGTCAACGCCGATGGCAGCGTGCTGCAGTCCCACCATGTGCCGTACCAGGCCGTACTCAAGACACTCGAGTTTTTGGCCGGGCATGACGTTGAGGTCTGGGTGTTTGCCGACGATGAGTGGCTGTTGCGCGACCCGACGGGGCCGATGGTTGCCCACGAGCAGCAGGGCCTGGGTTATGCCCCGCTGGTAGTCGAGAGTTTTGAACCCTACCTGCACCGGGTGGACAAGATCGTGGCCACTACCGGCAATGCACCCTTGTTGGTCGAGCTGGAGCAGCGTTTGCAGCAGTTACTGCATGGGGAGGCATCTGCCAGCCGCTCCCAGGCCCGTTATCTGGATATCACCGCGCTCAGGGCCAATAAAGGCGATGCCCTTGCCACGCTGGCCGAACACCTGGGTGTGCCTCTTGAGCGCACGGTGGCGATAGGAGATGGCGGCAATGATCCGGCCATGTTCCAGCGTGCCGGGCTGTCGATTGCCATGGGCCAGGCCGATGCGCCTATTCGCGAGCAGGCGATGCATGTCACCGGCAGCAATACTGAAGATGGCGTTGCCCAGGCGATCGAGCGGTTTATCCTGACGCGCTGAAGGGGGCTGTGACAGGTCGTTTTGTCCGTATTTTGGCGTGATCGCGGCCTGCCTGCAGCCTGCAAGCCTTGTTATAGTCCGCCGCTTATCGGCCGGCGACGGCGCCCCGCAAAGGATTCAGGTTATGTCCGATTACCAGGCTTTTCAGGTTGAGTTGAACGGCAATATCGCCCATGTACAGATCAATCGACCTGAAAAGGTCAATGCGATGAATGCTGCGTTCTGGTCCGAAATCATCGATATCTTCCAGTGGATTGATGAAACTGACGCGGTGCGTGTGGTGGTGCTCAGTGGGGCGGGCAAGCATTTCTCGGCCGGCATCGACCTGATGCTGCTGGCGTCGGTGGCCAATGAAATGGGCAAGGATGTGGGGCGCAACGCCCGCATGCTGCGACGAAAAATCCTGCAAATGCAGGCCTCGTTCACTGCCGTCGACCAGTGCCGCAAGCCAGTTCTGGCAGCGGTTCAGGGTTATTGTATTGGCGGGGCGATAGACCTGATTGCCGCCTGCGACATGCGCTACGCCGCTGAAGATGCACAGTTCTCGATCAAGGAAATCGATATGGGCATGGCCGCCGATGTCGGGACACTGCAACGCCTGCCGCGTATCATCGGTGATGGCATGCTCCGCGAGCTGGCCTACACCGGGCGTATGGTCGCGGCAGATGAAGCTCGCGCCATCGGCCTGGTAAACCGGGTCTACAGTGATCAACAGGCGTTGCTTGAGGGCGTTATGGCGATTGCCCAGGAAATCGCCAGTAAATCGCCGATTGCCATTGCTGGCACCAAGCAGATGATCGGCTATATGCGCGATCACCGAGTGGAGGATGGCCTGGAATATGTTGCGACGTGGAATGCTGCGATGCTGCAATCCAGCGATCTGCGCCTGGCAATGACGGCGCATATGACCAAGCAGAAACCCGAATTTCTCGATTGAAGGCTTTGTAACCTGAACAAGGATCACTTGATGACACCGCGTTGGATCACGGCAGTACTGGATACAGACCTGACTGGCGGCTGGGCCGTGGCGCGCGGCCCCGACGGTTTTCTGAATGATGACAATGGCCCGCTGTTCCCTCGCGAATGGCTCAAACGCCAGAACTTGCCGGTACTGGCCGAGCATGGCATCGGCCACCTCGACGGCGAGCCGGTATATTTGCTGGAGCTCAAGGGCGCCGCTCAGGTAGAGGGCTGCCATTGGCAGGGCTTGCGCGCCTTTATGCTGGGCGACGACCACACGCTTTATAAAGTGCTGGGTTATGCCGCGCAAATCGGCACCTGGGCTCGTGAACATCGTTTTTGCGGCAGTTGCGGGCAGGCCATGACGCAGGTGTCAAGGGAGCGGGCGATGTACTGCGCTACCTGTGACTTGCGCAGTTACCCGCGCATATCGCCGAGCATGATCGTGTTGATTACCCGTGGTGATGAAGTGCTGCTGGCCCGTTCGCCGCGCTTTGTGCCGGGGGTTTACAGCACCCTGGCGGGCTTCGCCGAGCCAGGCGAGTCGGCCGAGGATTGCCTGATTCGTGAAGTGCGCGAAGAAGTGCAGCTGGAGGTCAGGAACATCCAGTATGTGGGCAGCCAGTGCTGGCCGTTCCCGCACTCGATGATGCTGGGGTTTCACGCGGAATATGCCGGGGGCGAGATTGTGCCCCAGGCCGATGAGATAGAAGATGCGCAGTGGTTCAATGTGCATCAATTACCGCCGTTGCCGGCGTCGCGCTCGATTGCGCGCTATCTTATCGACCTGTATGTGGCGCGTCGCTTAGGCCATGCCGAACCAGTGCTGCCAGGCTAGGCGCACGGTCAGGCCCAGGACCACGGTAATAAATACCGGACGAATAAACTTGGCGCCGCCGCTGATCGCGCTGCGGGCGCCAAAGTAAGCGCCGATCATCACTGCAAAGCCCATGGTCAGGCCGATTATCCAGTCCACATGCCCGGAAAAGATAAACACCGACAGCGCTGCAATGTTGCTGACGAAGTTCATGCTGCGGGCCACACCGCTGGCCTTCACCAGATCGATGGGGTACATCAGCATGCTGCTGACAGTCCAGAACGCACCGGTGCCCGGGCCGGCCACGCCATCATAGAACCCCAGGCCCAGACCCTGCGGCAATTGCCATTTCTTTTTGATCGGCGCGTCGTTGTCGACAGGTGTTTTTGGGGTGCCGCCAAACAACAGGTAAATCCCGCAACCGAAGACAATCACCGGCAGCATCTTGTTGAGCCATTCTGCGGGCATGTAATGGGCGGCAGTTGCGCCAATCAGGCTGCCGACCAGGGTGCCGAAAATGGCCAGTTTCCACTCGCGGGGATGGAACAGTTTGCGACGGTAGAAGGTAAGGCTCGCCGTGGCTGCGCCGAAGGTCGAACTGAGTTTGTTGGTCCCCAGCACAAGATGTGGCGGCAAGCCTGCGGTGAGCAGGGCAGGGGTGGTGAGCAAGCCGCCACCACCTGCGATGGCATCGATAAAACCGGCAACAAAAGCAACGGCGGCCAGAATGGCGAGGGTGGTCAAATCTACGCTGAGTTCAAAAGGCATGGGATCGACTTAATTCGGCGGGACGTACAGCGCAGGCGCGCGGGAAGGACGTCATCTTACCGATAAGCGAGAACAGCGGCGATAGGGCTTTTGTGATTGCCCGACGGCGCCATGAACGATCATGGGGATCGTTTGGCGCTAAGGTCAGGCAATTGCGTCAGCGGGTGTTCTATTAATAGACGAGAGCGTCGGCATCCATCCGCCGGACGTTGACTGATAGTGCACCGAGCTTGATCAGCCGGGTGCGGGTGACGTTGCGACTCAAGCCCAGCAATTTGGCCGTGTGCACCTGGTTGTGATGGCAAAATTCATAAGCGCTGCGCAGCAGGGCGTCTTCGACGGTTTCATGCAGGGCTCCCGGTTCTTCTTCGAAAAGCTTGCGAAATGCGCGCTGCAACAGATCCCGGGTAGTGTGTTGAACCGGTTGTTGCGTCGGCAAGTCCTGGCGCCTGCTGCGTGACTGGGACAGGCGCAGGTCCTGCACCGTGATGGTCTGGTTGCGGCACAGCAGCAGGCTGTGGTGCACGACGTTTTCCAGCTCGCGAATATTGCCCTGCCAGGGGTGATGCACCAGGACTTGCTCGGCGCACTCGCTCAGGGCCGTTGGCCCGTGGGGCAGGCGTTGGCGATAGGTTTTCAGGAAGTGGCGGGCCAGCGGCAGAATATCTCCAGGTCGCTCGCGCAAGGGCAGCAACGCAAGACTGACTACATTCAGGCGGTAGTAGAGATCCTCGCGGAAATGTCCGGCATCGATGGCCTGCTCCAGGTTGACGTTGGTGGCAGCCAGCACCCGAACGTTGATCGGGGTGCTTTTGCGCGAACCCAGCCGCACAACCTCTTGTTCTTGCAGGACGCGCAACAGCTTGACCTGGATGGCCAGCGGCAAGTCGCCGATTTCATCCAGAAACAACGTGCCGCCATCGGCCTCTTCAAACCAGCCGGATTTTGCACTCAGGGCGCCCGTGAAAGCACCTTTTTCATGGCCGAACAACTCAGCCTCAACCAGTGACTCGGCAAACGCCCCGCAGTTGACCGCCACGAATGGCTGCTGGTGCCGGTGGCTGAGCTGATGGATATGGCGTGCAACGAGTTCCTTGCCGGTGCCGGTTTCTCCAATGATCAGCACACTGGCATCACTGGGGGCAATTTGTTGCAAGTGCGTCAACAGCGCTTTGGACGCTGGGTCTTCAAATACTTGGGCCGTGGCGCGTATGGACGTGGCCAGTGCCGGGGTGGCAGGTAATGTTAAAAGCTGCATTGACAGCTCCTTTTAACAGGGGCTCTGCCCACAAAAGGAAAGCCGGAGGCAGCTTTATAAAGTTATTTTGTTATTCCGTAAACCAACCTAATTCCATATTTATATATCGATATTGCATATCGGACTTGCATCGCGACCTGTTTTTAGCGCTTTATAAGACACTGCTTTCCAGGCCTCCTTAATTTAGGATTGAGCCTGGGAGGGTTTTCTCTTATTTACCTGTTTTCACCCGGCTCAATCAGTTATTTCTAACGGCCGCATTTTCAAGTGGTCTCATTAATCCTCAATCAGGGACGCCCTGATTCAGGAAAGCGCTCAGTGGATTTGAACAATGAACAAGCGACCTCTTTATTTCGATTACGCGGCCACCACTCCCGTGGACGCTCGTGTCATCCAGGTGATGGTCGAATGCCTGGGCTTTGAAGGCAACTTTGGCAATCCAGCTTCCGGCTCCCACGTCTTTGGTCAGCAAGCCCGGCATTCGGTAGAACTGGCCCGAGAGCAGGTCGCGCAACTGATCAATGCCAGGCCGGAGCAGATCATCTGGACCTCGGGCGCTACCGAGTCCAACAACCTGGCCCTGAAAGGTGTGGCACAGGCCGGTGGCCAGTTGCGCGGGCATATCATCACCAGCCAGATCGAGCACAAAGCGGTGCTGGATACCGCGCGTTTTTTACAGGATGCAGGCTTTGACGTGACCTACCTGGCACCTGATGCCAACGGGCTTGTCAGCGCCGATCAGGTCAGCGCCGCCCTGCGGGCAGATACGCTGCTGGTGTCGCTGATGCTGGTCAACAACGAACTGGGGACGGTGAATGACATCCCGGAGATTGGCCGTCGCGTGCGCGAGCATGGTGCGTTGTTTCACGTAGATGCTGCGCAAGGTGCAGGCAAAGTAGCCATCGACCTGAATGAGTGGGTCGTCGATCTGATGTCGTTTTCGGGGCACAAGATTTATGGCCCCAAAGGTATCGGCGCGTTGTATGTGGGCTCGCGGGCACAGGATCGCTTGCAGGCGCAGATTCACGGTGGTGGGCATGAGTCCGGTTTGCGCTCTGGAACGCTGGCGACGCATCAAGTTGCCGGTATGGGCGCAGCTTTTGCATTGGCCAACCAGTCGTTTGCCGAAGAGCTGGAGCATATTCGTGAATTGCGTCAGCGTTTGCTTGTACAACTGGCCGATGTGCCGGGCCTGCAATGCAATGGTTGTCCGACCCAACGTATTCCTCATACCTTGAGCCTGACCTTCAGCGAGGGACACTTTAACAGCGCTGCCTTGAGTAGCGAGTTGGCGTACTCGGCAACGTCGGCATGCAACTCGGCCAGCAATGCGCCTTCCCATGTGCTGCTGGCGCTGGGGCATGATGCACGCCAGGCCGGGCGTACCATCCGCCTGAGCCTTGGCCGCTTCACCCGCGAGCAGGACATCGATGTAGCTGCAAAGGCAATCAAGGCTTGCGTAGCAGCGCCCGCACCTTTTTGGGCGGTTGCCCAACCTTGATGGCTGATCCATCATCAGCGACGAATAATAATTACCAGTGACTGGCAGGAGAATAAATGAGTACTCAGGTGTTGAATTCGGGGTCTGTTGTGGAGCGTTTGAAACGCACCCGGGCAGTGATGAGCCAGAACGGGATCCATGCGCTTCTCGTGCCTTCGGCCGATCCCCATCTTTCGGAGTACTTGCCTGCCTACTGGCAGGGCCGTCAGTGGCTGTCAGGCTTTTACGGTTCAGTGGGCACATTGATTGTCACGCCGACCTTCGCCGGCGTGTGGGCTGACAGCCGTTACTGGGAGCAAGCGGGCAAAGAGCTCAGTGGCAGCACCATTGAACTGGTCAAACTGTTGCCCGGGCAGCCGGGTCCTCTGGAGTGGCTGGCTGAACAAACGCCAGAAGGTGCAACGGTTAGCGTTGATGGCGCCGTTCTTGCCCTGGCTTCAGCACGAACCCTTGAAAGCCGGCTCAAGGAGCGCGGTGCAACCTTGCGCACGGATATCGATTTGCTTGGCCTTGTCTGGCAGGATCGGCCAACACTGCCGGTGCAGCCGGTGTATGAGCACTTGCCACCACAAGCGACGGTCAGTCGGGTCGACAAGCTCCAGCAGTTGCGCGAAACACTCAAGCAGCGCAAAGCAGACGCGCATTTCATTGCAACCCTGGATGACATTGCCTGGTTGTTCAACTTGCGTGGCTCGGATGTCTCTTTCAACCCTGTATTCGTGTCGTTTGCATTAATCGAGGAGGCCCGGGCTACCTTGTTTGTCGATCTGCACAAGGTCAGTGCCGAACTGCGTGGCACCCTGGCCCGCGAAGGCATAGAGCTGTGCGACTACACCGGGATCAATGCGGCGCTGGCGTCCTTGCCGGCCACTACCCGGTTGCTGGTAGACCCTGTCCGCGTGACCTGTGGGCTGATCGGCCACCTGAAGCCTGAAGTGAAGCTGGTTGAGGGTTTGAACCCTACGACCCTGTCCAAGTCGCAAAAGAGTCTTGATGACGCCGTTCATATTCGCCAGGCCATGGAGCAGGATGGTGCTGCACTGTGTGAGTTTTTTGCCTGGCTGGAAACGGCTTTTGGGCGTGAGCGCATTACCGAACTGACGATTGATGAACAGCTGACCGCGGCCCGTGCCCGTCGTCCCGGGTTTGTATCACTGAGTTTCAACACCATTGCTGCGTTTAATGCCAATGGCGCAATGCCCCATTACCATGCCACCGAACAAGAACATGCAGTCATTGAAGGTGACGGCTTGCTGTTGATTGACTCGGGCGGGCAGTACCTGGGGGGCACGACCGATATCACGCGCATGGTTCCCGTCGGCACGCCGACCGATGAGCAAAAACGTGACTGCACCCGTGTACTAAAAGGCGTGATCGCTTTGTCTCGTGCTCGCTTTCCAAAGGGCATCCTCTCGCCTTTGCTGGACTCGATTGCCAGGGCCCCGATCTGGGCTGAAAACGTCGATTACGGGCACGGCACTGGGCATGGCGTCGGTTACTTCCTGAACGTGCACGAAGGGCCACAGGTTATCGCCTATCAGGCTGCACCGGCGCCGCACACGGCAATGCAGCCGGGGATGATTACCTCGATCGAGCCGGGGACATACCGTCCGGGTCGTTGGGGGGTGCGCATCGAAAACCTGGTGTTGAACCGGGAAGCGGGGGATTCCGAGTTTGGAGTGTTTCTGAAGTTTGAAACCCTGACGCTATGTCCGATTGACACTCGCTGTCTGGAACCATCATTGCTGACGCGTGAGGAGGTCGAGTGGCTTGATGGCTACCACGCCCAGGTTCTCGAGCGTTTGAGTCCGCTGCTTGCAGGCGCCGCTCTGGAATGGTTGCAGGTTCGTACGGCACCCGTCGCGATCAAGCGCTGATCTTGATGCCATGCTGCCGGTCGGGTCGACAGCATGGCAACAGGTGTTACTACCTGCAGATGACAATCATGCTGCGACTGGTATAACCCGCGGGGTTAAGGCCGAACGGGTAGTCCCCTGGCTCTTCGGCCGCATCACCCGATTTGGCAATCACCCGGTATCCCTTGGTTCCGCAAGACTTGTCGGCTTCGGCATAGCATTTGTTCCACGAGGAGGACAATCCCGAACAATTGATATGCAGGCCTCGCTTGCCATGCTTGACGGAGGTTTCGGAGGTTGCAGCGCAGCCGGTTAAAGCAAGTACGGCTAAAGCTACCAAAATACGTTTCATTCCTGTCCTTAAGCGTTTGCATCGGGTTTACGGGATACGCATGTGTGAGGCTGCCTGTCCGTGGCCCCTGTAGATGTCCGTATCCTGAATCGGCCTGATGAATCTGGAGTGACAAACATCCCTTAAATGAGAGTCAATTACAATAACTGTGTCAACTGGCGTCTTTTTTGTCAGTAGCAACAGGTGTGGAATGGTTGCGCATGGTTAAAGTCGCCCCGATCGAAGCCATGATGATGCAGGAAATGGCCATCCATTGCGTAAATGACAAGATCTCATTCAGAAACAACAGGCCCGACAGTGCTCCGAAGGCGGGTTCTATGCTCATCAGTGTGCCAAATGTTCGAGTTGGCATGCGTGTCAGGGCAATCATCTCAAGTGTGTAGGGCAGAGCTGTGGACATAAGGGCTACGCCAATGGCTATGGGAATCAGGCCTGGAGTCAATAATGCGGCGCCAGCGTGGTACACACCTATAGGTGCGAAAAAAAGTGCTGCAATAATTACGCCTAAAGCAGCGGTCTGCACGCCATTATCCGCTCCGGCCCGTTGCCCATAAAGAATGTACAGTGCCCAGCAGACCCCGGCGCTCAACGCGTAACCCGCGCCGACAGGGTCGATTCCTTGCGTGCTTTCACCAAAGGGTATGAGTAGCAGCAGTCCGGTGATTGCCAGACCTATCCATATGAAGTCGATCGGCCGGCGGGAGGTGTAAATAGCCACGGCCAAAGGTCCCGTGAACTCAAGGGCCACAGCAATACCCAGCGGAACGCTGCGCAATGACATATAGAAGAGGAAATTCATCCCCCCCAGCGCTATCCCGTAAACAATCACGGTTTTTAAGGATTTTGCGCTGAGCCTGGCTCTCCAGGGGCGCAGTATCAGAAACATGATAATGCTGGCGAATGCCAGGCGCAGACTGGTTGTTCCTTGGGCGCCAATGATGGGGAACATGCTTTTAGCCAGCGATGCACCCGATTGGATCGAAGCCATGGCAATAAGCAGCAAGCCAACAGGGAAAAGCGTCGCCATCAGGTTGCGGGGGAGCTTTGTCATTACGGAGTGTGCCTGGGTTTGAGGGGCTTTAAGGCAGGCATGATGCTTAACTGATTGAGAATGTGCAATATAGTGCGCAACTTCGGGCGTTTTTCACGCTATAGGTGCTTACAGATCAATAGTTTCGATTAATGCTTGACTCGAAATTGTAACTGTCTATAATTCGCCCCACTTCCGGCGCAGTCGAAACGGAAAACTCCTTGAGTTTCAATGAGTTGGAT